>CBDUIU010000139.1:0-8308 GCA_965367335.1 uncultured Saprospiraceae bacterium | reverse complement strand
GAAAATGATACGTTGAATGGAATTTTGGATAGCATTTATATCATTACGTTACCTCAGTTTGGTAATGCTATCTTGAATGCGGATGGTACGATCACCTATCAACCATTTGACGATTATTGTGATCCAAATGTACCAGATAAATTTACTTACGGCATTTGCAATCCAGTTGGTTGTGATACAACTTTTGTTGAAATCACCGTTCTTTGTGGCGATTTAATTATTTACACTGGTATCTCTCCAAACGGTGATGGAGTAAATGACGTATTGACAATTGACGGTTTGGAGAATTATCCGGACAATAGATTGATCCTATTTAACCGTTGGGGTAATGAAGTGTATAATACCCGAAATTATCAAAATGATTGGCAGGGAACCTGGCAAGGTAAACCACTTCCAGATGGTACTTATTATTATATTTTTGAAGACGGAAAAGGTAAATCCTATAATGGGTATATACAGATCTATAGATAAGAGAAAAAAAGGGCGAAAACTCAGAAGAATTTTCGCCATCCAAAAACCTATTTAAAATCAATTATCTTTACCAGCTCATATCATCGTCTTCTGAGCTTTGAACTTCTTCAGTAATATCTTCATCTGCAGGAGCTTCAGGAGCTTCTTTGGTCTTAGGTGAATCCTCTTCTTCAGATTCGGTAGGGTTAAACTCACCATTTTCGTCTTCTTCTAGTTTACGGGCCTCCCATTCTTCGTGGCGACGTGTAAACTCATCGTAATCGTATTCTGGCATCAATTCAGACTTAACATAGTCCACTGTTTCTTCTAGACAGGCCAAAAAACGGTTGAAATCTTCCTTGTAAAGGAAGATTTTATGTCTTTCATAGCCGTCGCCGTTAAAGCGTCGAGTACTTTCAGTTAAGGTTAAGTAAAAATCTTCCCCTTTTGTTTTGCGAACATCAAAGAAATAAGTTCTTCTTCTTCCGGCACGTACCTTACGGGAAAAAACGCTCTCAAATCTTCTCTGGTTTCTCTCGTTATCCACGTTTAATTAAGTTTAATGAACAAAGAAAATTACACTAAGCAACGTACAAATGTAAATATTTGTAGCTTATTACAAAAGAAAAGCACAGTAAATTTTGAGGTTATAGAAGAAGAGGGGAGTAATGGAAGAAAATTTTGAGGAAAATTTGCAATAATAATATTTAATAGTAATAAATATTGCAATATTTAAACAGGTTGATCTTCAAGGCGTTGTTTTTCCCACAAATCAGAATAAAAGCCTGATTGCTTCACTAACTCTTCGTGAGTGCCCATTTGAACAACTTTTCCATCATCCAGTACAATGATCTTATCAAAAGCTAAAAGAGAGTAAATTCGGTGGGTAATTATTATGGTAGTCTTATCTGCCAATTGATTATTCAGGTACCCCAAAATCTGTTGTTCGGTTTTCGTATCGACGGCAGAAAGGCAATCATCTAAAATTACTATATCAGGTTGTTTAATTAAGGCGCGAGCGATAGATACCCGTTGTTTTTGACCGCCTGACAGTGTTACTCCTCGTTCTCCTACCAATGTGTCAAATCCCTCAGGAAGATCAATGATATCTTCGTACACTGAAGCATAGCGCGTATACTCCTCAATCATGGCTTGGGTAGCATCCTGCCGGCCAAAAGCAACGTTATTGGAAATAGTATCAGAAAAAAGGAAAACATCTTGAGGTACATAGCCAATTCGTTGTCGTAGGTTGGCCAAATCATGCGTCTCAATCGGCTTATCATCGATTCTTATTTGGCCAGTACTAACGTCGTACATTCTGACCAGTAAGTCGGCAATTGTTGTTTTGCCTGAGCCTGTTTTTCCCACAATAGCCATTTTCTGACCAGGTAATAACTCAAAAGTTACTTTTTTTAATGCCTGAATATTTGAATCCGGATAGATGAAATCCACTTCTTCAAATTGGATGTGGCCTTTCAATGGACCTGGTGCCGTAGTTTTATTAATTATAGAGGGCTCGGTTTGTAGAAACTCGTTGATCCTTTTTTGTGAAGCTGAGGCTTGTTGAATAATAGATGCAATCCAACCTATAGCGGTCACTGGCCATGTCAGCATGTTCACATAAATTACAAATTCCGCTATGTTGCCGGGAGTAATTGTTCCTTTTACGACTTGTAGTCCTCCCACATATACAGTAAGTAAAGTACTGGTACCAATTAGAAGAAGCATAAGCGGAAAAAACAAAGCATTAATTCGGGCAAGTTCCATTGATTTTTCCTTGTAATCATCACTTTGCGAACCAAAATATTTGGCAATGGCAGATTCCTGAACGTAGCTTTTAATGACCCGGATACCAGAATATACTTCCTGAGCAGAACTATTTAGCGTAGCGAGCTGCTGTTGGATCAATTCACTTTTTTTATTAATTAAATTGCTAACATAGTAAATCGAAAGGGATAGAAAGGGTAGGGGTAATAAACAGTAAAGGCTCAATTCTATACTGACACTCAACATACTATATATAACAAAAATAAACAGAGAAGTAAGGTTGATGCCATACAAAACAGCAGGACCCAAGTACATACGTACTTTAGATACATCCTCTGTGATCCTGGCCATTAAATCTCCTGTATTGTTCCTTTTATAAAAATCTAGTCCCAAAGACTCATAATGGGCAAAAACTTCTTTTCGTAGATCGTACTCAATTAAGCGTGACATGACGATGATGGTTTGTCGCATAAAGTACATGAAAATGCCCATCATCAAAGCCAGTAGTAAGACGAGTGCACCAAAAAATAATAGAGTTTGTCCCAATTGGCTAAACAACTCCTTTTGCAGTGCAAAGCCCTCTAAAGAACGATAATAGTTGATATTTTCTACCACTAAATCCAGTGCATGTCGGATCATACGCGGTTGAAGAATTCGAAAATAGTTGGAGACGGCTACGAAGAATATACCGAGAAGCAGACGCCACCGGTATTTGTAAAAGTATTTATTAAGATAGGCAAGGTTCTTCAAATCTAGATTGGTTAGCCGAGTACGGATGTAGAACTGCTGAGCAGTCTATTTTGTTCCAAAAGTACAAAGGTAAAACAATTCCTATTTGCAGTTGAAGATTTAAAGTTATATTTCAATCAGAACCTATTAATGAGGAGGGTATTCGTGACCATAATGTAGGATTTCCATAAAATAATATTTTACTAACCCAGCTGTATTTTTCACTTTTAGTTTTTCTAATAAATTGCGACGATGGGTATCCACAGTTCGAGGGCTAATGATAAGTTGTTGTGCTATTTCGCGGTTTGTTTTTTCCTCAACGATACACTTGAGTACCTGAAGTTCGCGGTCAGTTATAGGTAATTTGCTTTCGAGGTGAAAGCTTTCATGCTTATGGCCTGGGTGTTGAAATTGCTCAAAAAGTTTATTAGTAACTTCCTGGGAAAAATAACTATTCCCTTGACGAAGTGTCTTTATTGCTGTTGCTACCTCGTTAAAGGAAGTGGATTTGAGGATGAATCCTTTGGCTCCAACTTCTACCATTTTATTGACATGGCTACTTTCTGCTTCAGCAGACAAGAGTAATACCTTGGTGGTTGGAGAAACCTCCATTATTTCACGGGTTGCTTCTAAGCCATTCATGTCATTCCCATTCCGGTTCAGGTGGATATCCATGATGACAATATCGATGTTATGGTTGCGAAGGTAATTGATTGCGGCCTCGGCTGACCCGACATCTTTGACAACCTGGAACTCTTCCACCATATTTAATAAAGCCTTCAGGCCGGAACGAAAAAGTTGATGGTCGTCAGTGATCAGGATACTGGTCTTCTCCATGATTGGTGTTATTTGAGGTGATCGAAGGAAAGCGGAATATTTGCGGTTAGGCGAAACCCGATTCCAAGTGCAGCTTTTACTTGATAGCGAGCATTTAAACGTTGCATCCGTAAATAAATACTGTTTAAGCCAAGTTGATTCTGCTTTCTAATAGTTTTTGGGATATAACCATTTCCATTATCCTGATAAATCAGCATTAGGATACCGTCTTTTTGCGAAAGATTTATTTTAACTTCAGATGCATTAGCATGTTTAATTGTGTTATGGAGTAGCTCTTTCAAGATACAGAATAGTTCTGATCCCATTTTACTATTAAAGATAGGAATTCCCATCCCAATGTTCAAACTAACATAGAGTACACGTGTATCATTTATTTTTTGACAAAAGTCCTCAAGCTTTCTTTTGAGGTCAAAGACAAGATTTGCTTTCTCTTTTAGATCACAAGTAAGGTGTTTTACTTCATCAATTGTGTGTTGGATCAGTGCTAAAGTGTTTTGGATCAATACGTCTGCCGCGTCTTCATGATTTGCTTCTTGCAGCTTAATGGCTTCCAGGTTCATTCGGGCGATCGCCAGAAGTGGGGAAATGCCATCATGAAGGCTATGTGCCAGATGCTCTCGCTCTTCTAATCTGATCTTATGAAGGCTACTTCGCATCAGATCTTCAGGTTGGTTTGGTATTCGGTTAGTTGTAGGAGGTAACATAGTATTTGTAAATTTGGGGTTAAATAT
Organism: uncultured Saprospiraceae bacterium; assembly: GCA_965367335.1. GTDB lineage: Bacteria > Bacteroidota > Bacteroidia > Chitinophagales > Saprospiraceae > CBDUIU01. Next base: position 3,794 of record CBDUIU010000139.1, on the reverse strand, counting down.
CGTCGTCTATTATAAGCGTTGCCAATCAATCATTTTAGCATTCTCAAACAGTAACTCACGGGTTTCTCCGCGGTTCTTCATTTTATATATCGTAGATTGGGTAGATGTACTCTGACTGATAGGGGTACGCGTAAATATGATATGGGCCCCTTCTGGTGAAAAACGAGGACTAGTCTCTAAAAAGTTATCAAAATTACCCAGTGCGGAAATGTCTTCGGTGGTTTTTGTGCCAAGGTTCATGACAAAAATATGCATCATGCTAGGTCGTTGGTTGGCGGATTCAAACCCACTGGGATCATAAGCATAGACAATTTCTTTTCCATCGTGAGAGAGTCTTGCCGCTCCTTCCATTCCCGGGGCATTGGGGACTAAAATCTCCACTAGCTCACCATCGCCATCTAACAAATGGATTTCCCGGTCATAGGGAGAGGTTTGAGTGAGGCTAACGGCAATACGTTGTTCAGTAAGGTTGATATAACGGGCATCACAACTAAAGAAATTATAATTTGTTGGAGCTCTGGCCAATTCTGTTACTTCTCGGTTACTATTTATGGAAACTTTGTATAAGCGATTGAAATCCATAAAGATCAAGTGATTATTATCGGGAGACCAACAAAACTGGATCTCAAAATTATCAATTGATCTAATTTGTACCGTTTCTGTTAGCCGTTCTACCTGAGTACCATCCAGGTTCATCAGGTAAACATAATTTTTGTTTCCATAATCTGAAATATAAGCGATTTTTCCCAAGGCCGTATTTACTTGTGGGCTCCAACAATTTCGATCAGAAGGTGTCAACTGCACTAATTCATCATCCCGGCCATCTTCTTTTGCAGAGTAAATGACATGATTACCCTGGTCATTCATTCTTACAAACCAATACTCATGACCTTGTGGAAAAGGCACCGTATTAAAAGACCAAAGGGGGCCCGCTACTTCGGGGTTTACACCGTCAGATACGACGACTTGCCAGGTATATAATGTATTATGGACTAGGTCTTCCATAATTAAGGAATCCTGTTTTAAGTCATCAAATATATGTCGCTGACCCGATCGGGTGTCAATCAAGGTTAATTTATAGGTCAACTCATCAGTGGTATTTTGATCCGTTGAAGACCAACGAAAGACTACTGTTAATGGTTGATCAGTTGCATTATCTGCAGGGCTGGGGCTGGCAGGTTGAGTAGGAGAGTAGTTATCCTGTGCTATTTCTGATAATTTAATCGTTACCTCCGTGAAGACATCCTCACTCACACTTATACTCTCAAACTTAGTAAGGTAATCCGTCTTTTCTGCCTGAATTGAATAACTGCCGACGGGTATGTCATAGAGTGTGAAATTACCATTCTCATCTGTCAATATCGAGGAGGTAGCCGGGTTGGTTTTGATGGTTACATCTTTGAGTGGACTGAGGTCTTCAGCAAATAAAACCTGCCCTCTAATAGTGCCGCTACGAAATGGTTCAATTTTTCCCTCTCTGCAAGAAAAAGCAAGGAGAAATAAAGAGAATGTAAGATAGAATAGGGTTTTATTATTTTGCATTGTAAAAGTCTATTTGTTATAGTCGTTTTATTTCAATGATTTCTTGCCCCGAGTGTCAAACGCATAATTAATACCGAGACGAACCTTCCAAAATACATCGTTGAATTTCCCTATTTTCATCCGGTCAATATTATCAGAAAATAGATAATTGTAATCAGAGGACAGGGTAAAAGTTAAATTAGGATTAAGCTGATAATCCAATCCAATTCCGTATTGAGAAAATCCATTAATATCCGTTTTAACCGTTTCGGGTGAGGTAGTTTCTGACTGCATAATTCCTCCTCCTCCATACATGATGGGAGTGATTTTACTAAACGGTAACATAAACCAGGTCGCATTTAATCCAGCATATCGAATTTCTGATCGGAGAAAATTATAAGTACCAAGTTCACCAATTCCTACATTTGCAGTTAAGGCTAGAGCTGGGGTAATATGCTGTTTTATACTAAGCTCTGCTCCCAGTCTTGGTTCTGCATTCACATAGTCACCGTCATATACCAGGGTAGTTCCATAAACCCCCACTGATGTAGCCAGGCGTTCCGAATCATTTCGCCTATGCAAAATGTCAGACTCTTTCATCATCGCTTTTTCACTTTTGTATTCTGCCACTAATCGTTGTGCTTCAGATTCGCTTTCTGTGGTCCACATTCCATTTGTCAGTCCTTCAACAATTAACATGTGTACCGCTTTTTCTATAGCTTCAGTAACTGCCATCTCAGCGGGTTCATTATAGGTAATCCCTGTTTCTGCCTCTAATAATCTTTTGAAACTAACAAAACGGAACAGCCCAACATCCACGGATTGAGATAAAATGGTCTTAGAAGTATGTACCGTTTTTAGCACTTTTCCATTCCGGGTAGAAATGGCCCGCAGGTAGATACTCACCCGATCTTGTCGGTATTGACCACTACCGCCAGCTCCAAAATACCGAAGCCCGGCACCACCAGTAATAATGTTAGCATCATAAGCGATAATGCCGCCTTCGAGGATAATGCCGGCATAGAGTAGGGGAGGAAGCAGGTTTTTAGCGTTATTACCTTCAGCACTATACTGGGCCCTGCTGGAACGAATGATTTTTCGTTCGTTAAAGAGATTACCAACGTTTTCCCGTTCAATAGGAACAAACCATCCTGAGTCTTCAAGCGCACGCACCAATATACTGGTAGCACCCTGAGTCACTGCAGTTGACCAGCTAGCGCCATTATTCGAAGGTTTATATTGCCCGGTTTGATCGGTGAATTTATATACAGCGACAACGGTAAGATCCTTTGGGTTAGGCAAGGAATCCAAGAGGCTATGCATTTGGGATTGTTCCCCAATTCTAGCTTTAGAACTTTTCAGGGGTTGTTGAAAATAGAGGCTACATGATGTTAGAGACAGGGTAAAACATAACAGTAACCCAAAGCAGGTGTTGGTGTACTTATTCATTGTGGTTTTTCAGTCTTAAGGGGTTAAAACTTATTTTATACCGCATACGTAATTCACTTTTCGAATCAACGAAAACGATATCTAAACACCAGTTTTTGGGAATAATGCAATTGATTAGCTAGTAGTAAGGAACGATAATTTGAGTTTGACCACCAGTTAAAATATCTACGATTGTTATGGCTAAACCATCTTGACTGGGAACTACATCAATCTGGTAATCACCTATTGTATAAGAACCTTCTTCCAAGCCATTTTCACCGAATTCGGTTCCTACAAGGCTCCTGGATAGGTCATTGAGAATTTGTCGGTTAAGGTTTTGGGTAAAATTTTCTAAGGTATTCTGATCACGAGAGGAAGAAGCATCACGCGATGAAGCATTAGGATCTTTATTATTATCCTGTGATTGAGCAGAGCTAAGCATCCACTGATAATTAAAAGTATCACCACCGAAATAGGGATTCTTAGCCTTGTAGACGAAATCCTGTGCACTAAGAGAAGAAAAGCATAACCCGAAAAAAACGAGTAGCATCGTGCTTTTGAGAAGGGGATTCATAAAATTAGTTTTAATGGGGTTCAAATAAGTATCCTGTACTACGTAAAAAAGTTATTCTAATGCTATTAATTTTTCAGGTTAATATCTAAAATATTCCACTGCCTTCTAAATCTTCATTCCCAAAATTTTTATCCAGCTTGTCCAGTCCTCTAACAAAATCTTGGACCCGATAGGTTGCTTGTTTTGAGGCACCGTCGATAAATTGTTGGCTGGGTTGAAGAAAAGCTCTAAACGGCAGATATTCATTAACATATACAAATACGCGCGAACC
>CBDUIU010000138.1:0-8329 GCA_965367335.1 uncultured Saprospiraceae bacterium | reverse complement strand
GAGCCTTCGTCTAAAAGGAAGTGAATTCTTTCGTAAGCGGTAAGTTTACCTTTTTTATGCTGTTTTTCGATGCGGCTTTGGCCACCGCCTAAGCGAGCTTCAAGCAGTTTTTCGTGTAAGAGGGCTAGTTTTTCTTTCATGGGGGGAAAGATAGTAAGATGTGGGGTTTTCGCAAAAATTATTATTGAGGAAATGCATCTTGTTTACAGAGGGTCTGCAAAACAGAGCAATTGAGCAACGAAGTAGGTGGTCCATCCCGCTACTCTCAAGTCATTAATATTCATAAAATGCAGCTAATAACCGATCGAACACCCGCTCTATGAACCTTCGGTCCTTGGTAATGATTTCAGCAGAGCCCTCCATTTCCTGGTGAAAAGTTAATTCTTTGTTGTAGCTGGTCATTAGACCATTTTTTAAACTGACCTCCACAAAAAAGTTTTTCCCCGTTGGAAGCAGTGCGATATTTTCTACTCGTCCTGCTACTGACCCAAATTCATGATAAGGATAACTAGAAAATTTAATCACTACGTCCTGTCCATATTCTACCTTTCCTGAGCCTTCAATCGGCAGCACCACTTTCCCAACAATGCTATCCTGACCTGCCGGAGGAACAATCGCCATGATCTCAGCACCTTGTTTAATATATTTATTCTCTCTACCAATCTTAGAGAAGGAGGCAGTTCCGTCAATAGGAGCTGTAATCAGGTATTTTTCTTTCCAGGCATCAACAGCATGTCGTAGCTGCTTAATGTTCTCCCGAATTGAGATTTCCTGCTCGGTGCTCGTTCTTTTCGTATTTTGTTGTATTCGAGTAATTTGCTGATTGATCCGTTCAAAATTCAGTTCTTCGTTTGATATTTCTGCCTCCGTGTCCCGGTACCTTTGTTTGGTTCGTTGGTAGTCGGCTAAAAAATTTTTGTATTCATTTTCAGCGATGACCTCTCTTACGTAGAGTTGTTTTTTCTTTTGAACTTCTTCAAGCTTAATATTTAATTCTGTATTTAGATCGGACAATTTATTTTTCAGCTGTGAAATAGTAGACTTCACCGCTCTTTTCTGAATATTTAAATCGTCAATGTTTTGTTGATCATATGCGGAGATTTGTTCAAACCGATATTGATCCAACACGGTGGTAAACAAACTGTAAGCCGTCTGGACTTCTCCTAGAATCAATCCACGGTCCACTTCAAAAGTTCTTAATTCTTCCTGGGTCAAATAATCCAGCTCCTGGAGCAGTGTATCCAGATACATCATGTCATTCAAATCAGCAGTGCTTTCAATCATAGCGATTAATTGACCTTTTTCTACTGGTTCTCTGTTATCGACAAACTCCACCAGCGTCCCGTCAATTTTTGCGTTTACACTTTCCGGAGGGACCGCCGAAGTTAGCACGACCGCAGCCTGGATCACATCAGGATATTTCACAATATAGCTAACTACTCCCATGAGGATTACGGTGAACACGGCAATCGTAGTCCCCCAACGGACTATCCATCGGGGCGGCGTGCCGAGTATTTCCTGCACTTCTTCACTACGTATTTCTATCCGATCGTATTCTTCCATCTTTACAATAAAAGATTTAGTAGTATGACTATCATTTAATTTTTATAGTTCTTAGTTACCTAACTCTAATTGATTTTTAACGAGGTAGTAATAGGCCCCTCTCATGGCAGTTAACTCTTCATGCGTACCTTGCTCAATGACTTCTCCTTTTTCCAGTACAACGATATTGTCCGCATTTTTAACGGTACTAAGCCGGTGAGCCACGACGATCACTGTTTTTCCCTGGAAGAACTCTTCCAGGTTATCCATGATAATCATTTCGTTATAGGCATCCAGTGCATTGGTAGCTTCGTCGAAAAATATATACTCAGGGTCTTTATAGACGGCTCGCGCAATAAGCAATCTTTGCTTTTGTCCCTGGCTTAACCCTACGCCATCATTCCCGACTTTTGTATTATAGCCCAATGGCAAAGACTCGATAAAGCCCTGGATATTGGCTACTTTCACTGCTTTTAATAAACGTTTTTTATTAATATATTCATCTCCCAATGCTATGTTTTTTGCAATGGATTCCGAAAAAATATAACCATCCTGCATAACCACTCCAATCTTATCTCTCCAGAGTCGATTTTGTAAATTCCCAAGGTTTATTTCCCCCATCGTAATCCGGCCTTCCGTTGGTGGATAGAAATTGAGCAGCATCTTTAAAATAGTGGTTTTTCCACTACCACTGGTACCGACAATAGCTGTCGTTTTTCCTTCGGGAAAAGTAATATTAACATCTTTTAATATCATCGGAGAGTGTGAGCCCCCGTATTGAAAATAAGTATTTTCCAACCGCAGATCACCGTTCTCCGGCATGATCGTAATTTTATCTTCCAGGTTTTCTTCGTTCTCCCGGCTATGAATTTCATTCATACGTTCCAAAGAGATTTTTGCATCCTGAGCATCACGGAAAAAGCCCACCATCTGTTGCAGAGGACCGTTGAGTTGTCCAATAATATACTGAACAGCGAGCATCATACCCAGCGTCATTTGTCCATCGACTACGGCTTTAGCTGCGACAAAAGTGATAATAATGTTTTTTGATTCGTTGATGAAAGCAGATCCGGAACGTTGCCATTGGTCCAGCCCCAGGTAATCAACACTTACCCGAAATAACTTTGCTTGAATTCGTTCCCAGACCCACCGTTTCTGTTTTTCTGCATTATGTAATTTAATTTCCTTCATTCCTCCGATCAATTCAATCAGGTTACTCTGGTTTGCAGCTAATTGATCAAAGCGTTTATAATCTAGAAATTTTCTTTTCTTGAGAAAAAACAGAACCCAGGCCAGGTAAAAGATGGTCGAAACAAAGAAAATGATAAAAATCTGTACATTATAATACAACAATACACCTCCAAAGATGATAAAATTAAAGAATGAGAATAGGGTGTATAAGGAAGCAGAAGTTAAAAACTCCTCAACTCGACGATTATCATATATGCGTTGAAGTAGATCCCCCGTCATTTTTGTATCAAAAAAACGAATGGGCAACTTCATCATTTTAATCAGAAAATCAGAGACCAGACTGATGTTAACCCGGGTACCAATATGCAGTAATATCCAACCACGTAAAAATTGAACAGTCGTTTGACTTACAAATAAAATTAGCTGGGCGACGAGAATGAGTACAATGAAATTGAGATCTTCTGTGAGGATACCAATATCTACCACCGCCTGCATTAAAAAAGGAAAAACCAATTGAATCAAGGAGCCGAGCAGCAAACCTAATCCCAATTGGAACATTAAACTTTTATACTTATATAGGTATTTGATTACATAACCAAAACTCGCTTTATCTGATTTATCACCATCTCTTTCGAAAAAATCGGGAGTAGGCTCAATCAGTAAGAGCACGCCTACATCTTCGCCAGCTTCCGTATCACTGATCCAGCCATCCAGGAATTCCTCCTTGGTCAATTTAAAGCGGCCCGCGGCGGGGTCTGCTACCCAAACATGAGTTTTGCTGATCTTATGAACGACAATGAAGTGATTCTGCCGCCAATGTGCTACGAGCGGAACAGGAATACCGTCCTGTAACTGTTCCCAAGTAATTTTTACACCAAGGGTGTGCATCCCGAGTTGTTCGGCTGCATCACTAATCCCCATAAGAGAAACGCCCTCACGATCAAGGGATGTGAGTTCTCTTAAATATTCTAAAGAATAGAACCGGCCATAATAGCGGGCGATCATCCTGATGCAGGTCGCGCCGCAGTCCATGGTATCCAGTTGCTTATAAAACGGGAACTTTTTTAGCATTGGTCAATTTGTCCACTTAGTCTTGCTCAAATCAGAAAATCCTGAATCCAGAGCGGTTCAATACAGGTGTACTCAAGGTAGTGGATATCGCTAGTTGCAGATATTGAACTAAACCAATAACTGTACCGGCAACCCAACTCTCTTAAGTAATGGTAGCCAATTGGCAGAAAGCGGTATCAATCTTTTAGGATACGTAAAAACCAGCTTCAAGTTCAAGAATCATTTTACTTCTATTTTGATGAAGATTGAGTAAATAATCAACTTCACAACGATTCAAGTACTACATCCGGTTGATCAGATTACATTAATCCAAAAATCTTGGCGTACTTAATCAGTTCGCTTTGATTACTGATCTTAATTTTTCCCGTAAGTACCGCCATCATAGGGTTAAGACTTCCATTGATGATTCCAGTGAGGTCTTCCGTTTTTGCTGTAATTTTGCAATTAGGATCTCCATTAAATCCTTCGTTTACAGAAAGTTGACCATTATTCACCATTACAGTATATTGACCACCGTCATCGCCACGAAGGTCGAAATGAAAATTTGTATTCATTCCTTCTATCGCTGTTGGGCTTACTTTCTGGGGAAGGTTAAGGATAAATTCTTTTGCATTCATTACAGGCAGTTTAATAGCTGTGAGATATAATAAAAATCCCAAAGATATACACTTTGTTATTATTACGAAGAAAGATGAGAATGGTTTTATTTTTTGGCCAGTAAGTCTTCGATCCATTCTAATACGACACCAAGTACTTCCTGCCAATTTGCTTCATAGTGTGTCTCATGGTATAATCCAGGCCATTCCTGATAGCGAACATCTCCAGACAACTGCCCGACCAGCGACCGACTCCCGGATACATCAACAATGGGGTCTTGTTCCCCATGATAAATCAAAAGTGGTACAGGGAAAGGTCCTTGGTATGCTGCCAGTTGTTCTGCCGCATTCAACATGCTGATACCAGTGACAGAAGTAATTTTATCATGTACTAAAGGATCGTTTTTGTAAGCCTCTACTTCGGCAGGGACCGTAGTAATCTTTGCCGGATCTAAACCACTTGGTTGGGTAAACCCTGGGAAGACTTTCACCATTAATCGACCTAATGCAATGAGAAACGGTGATGGTTTCTCCACCAATTGAATCCAGGGAGAAGAAACTATGCAACCGGTCACCCCTACTGATTGTCGTTCCAACATATATTTGAGCACTAAATTCCCTCCCATTGAATGGCCAAAAAGTAGGACAGGAAGATTGGGGTAAAACTCGGCTGTTTTAGTTAACAAGGTACCAACTTCGTCTAAAAAAGCTTCATAATCAACAGTGTGTCCACGTTTCCCTTCGGAACGACCATGGCCCCGCCGGTCGTAGCCAACCAACGCAATTTGTTGAGTTTGGAAAAAAGCAGCGAACCGATCAAATCGATGGATGTGTTCTCCTAGTCCATGTACCAAAGCAATGACAGCTTTGGGTTTTTCTACTGGCCAATGCACACCATAAATTTTCAAGTGATCCTTCGTTGTCCAGTAAAAATTAGTTGTTGCTAACATAATGAATTAGATAGGAAGTACAATTGAAGGGGGAATAAATCTTAGGTGGTAAATAGGAAAACACGCCATTGGTACGAACGATTTCTCCAAATAAAAAATGACTCCGCTCCTGTTAGAAAAGCTAGTACATCAGCAAACCCAGAATAAGCGTGTCTACTTCAAACGCTTACCCTTTCGGTATCGAATAATTCTTGCATCCGGATAACGGGATACCATGATCTTATTTAGAAAGCTATTGGCTGCTTTCCAATCTGTAAAGTCGCCAAGTAGATAAGCAAAAGAGCCATCTTTTTTCATTTCCTTAGTGATATTTCCATGACGTGAAAAAATCTCATGGCTACGAGGTAACTCATATGCTGCACTGTAAAATTCCACCTTATATCCAGTATAATCCTCAGGTAATTCTTTAGGCAAAATCCGTGTTTCACTAATTTCAACCTCTTGTTCTTCCACAATCAAGGAGCCTGCAGTTGTCTCACTAAAATCTTCGGAGGTTGTTTTAAATGCATTGTTCTCCATAGGATCTGACGGTTGTTCATTGGTTGGCGGTGTCGAGTTGTCTTCAGCGGCTTCCGGGTGATGGATAATCTCTGATTTCACTGGAGGTTTTATGGCCTCTTTACCTACTTCTTTCACTGGCAAATTTGAATCAGCAGCGGGAGTTTCTGTTGCTTCACCCTTAGTTTTATCGGTCACCATTTCTTCAGCTTCAGCTTCTTTACTTTCCGCTTTATTTCCTGCAAACTGTCTTTTGATTTCTTCCGGCAACTCTTCTCCTTCTTCTACTTTTATCACTTCTTGATTTTGCAACTCTTTGATCAATTTTTCCCTTCGTTCTTCTTCTAATATGTCGACCAGGCTCATGTCGTGGAATCGATCTTTGCGAAAACCGATAATTTCAAATTCGGTTCGTCGGTTTTCCTGATGTTTTTCTTCAGAACATTCAACGCCATTTTTACATCGATTAACTAATTTGTTTTCACCATACCCCCTTGGACGAATTCGGTCCGGGTCTATCCCTCCTTTTGCAGTAACATAGGTAGCGGCAGCTTCCGCTCTTTTTTGACTTAATCGCAAGTTGTAACTGTCTTTTCCACGTGAATCAGTATGAGAACTCAGCTCAACAATTAGTGAAGGATTAATCTTAAGAATATTGATCAGTTTATCCAGCTCCACTTTAGAAGCTGATTTAATACGGGATGAATTATAATCATAATAAATATTCTCAAATTTTATGGCTTTATTCATCACGAGCGGCTCTAACTCTACATTTGCCAGTAAAGTCCCCATTTTATTACCTTCCGTCAAAACATCAGAAACCCCTGGCACAACCGAACCGATACCTTCGAAACAAAGTATACAGCCTTTGACATTCACATAAGCTTCCATCCGTTTGTTGTAAAAATTATCCTTACGGATGAGAATCGTATAGTGATTGCCTTGCTCAAAATTAACGTTAAAGGTGGGGTTAGGGTGATCTATTAAATTGAGTACTTCTTTTTTTGTAGTATTGTTATAAACCTCAATTCTGGCTCCCTGGATGGCATCCACAGGGGAATCATCTTCCCGAGCCTCTGCAATCGTTACTTCAAAAAGATAACCCGGTTTACGTAACATCGGATATCTGGCAAATATTTTCTTACTAACATCCTTGCCAGTCGTACTAATTATTTCTTCCTTCTTTTCAAAAGCTCTTTTTTCGAGAACTATCTTATATTCGCCCTGCGGAGGTAAATCCAGCAGAAATACTCCATCCTGGTCTGATTCAGCTTCTGTGATAAATTGACCTGAAGCAACATCGAATGCCTGAACCTTAACTAAATTCAGGAATCCACGGTTACCCTCTTCAAAGACATAACCTTGAATCGTGACATTTTGACTAATTGCTGTAAAAGTAAAACCCAGGCAAAAACAAAAGATGAAAAAAGTAGTTAATCGTTTACTCATTATTTCTATGTTTATGTTTCTTTACAAGTTATGACGTAAAATAGGAGTAAAAGTCAATATAATATAGATAAGAATACATTTATATGTCGAAAATCAAATCTTTAAGAGTCATTTTCATGGGAACTCCGGAATTTGCAGTGCCTTCCCTGGAAGCCATATTAGAGGCAGGTCATGAAGTTGTTGGTGTGATCACGTCTACTGATAAATACGGAGGTCGAGGTAATAAAAAATTATTGGAATCTGCAGTGAAAAAATTCGCGATGGAAAAGGGCTTGAAAATTCTACAGCCTAAAAACCTCAAAGACCCTGCCTTTTTGGAAGAGCTGGCTGGTTTAAAAGCTGACCTCCAGGTTGTGGTTGCCTTTCGTATGTTACCAGTAGTTGTTTGGGATATGCCCCCTTTGGGGACGATCAACCTTCATGGCTCTCTTTTACCCAAATATCGGGGAGCCGCTCCTATCAATTGGGCTGTCATAAATGGTGAAACAGAAACCGGAGTCACTACCTTTTTCCTAAAACACAAAATCGATACTGGAGATGTGCTTTTCCAGGAAAAACTTCCTATTGGTGAAAATGAGACTGCTGGAGAAGTACATGATCGAATGATGCTGCTGGGGGCCGAAGTTGTTAAGCAAAGCGTGAATACGATTGCTTCCGGTCATTATCAATTACGTCCTCAGGATAATACGCTAATGACTAAGGCTCCAAAGATTTTCCATGAGACTTGTCAAATTAACTTTGAACAACCAACGCTTACTGTGCATAACTTTATCCGTGGGCTTAGCCCTTTCCCAACAGCCTGGACACAGCTTAATGGGTTGAAGCTGAAGATCTTTCGTACGGTAAAAGAAATCATTTCGCATGATTATGCGGCTGGCACCATCCAGACCAATGGTAAAAATGAGTTTAAAATTGCAACGACAGATGGTTTCGTCAAGGTGTTGGAATTACAATTACAAGGACGAAAACGCATGGATGTTACCTCATTTTTAAATGGGTATAAAGAAGAAATGGTTGCTTGTGATCCACGTC
>CBDUIU010000137.1:0-8330 GCA_965367335.1 uncultured Saprospiraceae bacterium | reverse complement strand
TTTTTTTTGTGGTTAAAAAACGACTGTAACCAAATGACGAAGCCAAGAAAAGAAATGTTACAAAGAACAAAGGCCCGGAATCTAACCCGAGCCTTTGTCATTATATGTTTGTATATAAATCAGGTCAAATTAAGCATTGACTTCTTTCAAGTAAGCTTGGACTTGCTCGGCAACATTTTTACCGGTAAAACCAAATTTTTCATCTAATACGGTATAAGGTGCCGAGTGACCAAAATGATTTAATCCCCAAATTTTACCGTATGGCACCAGACCTCTTAAAGCAGAGGGTAAGCCGGCCGTTAAGCCGAAGGTAGGCACATCGGTCGGTAATAAACTTTGTTGGTAATCTGATGGTTGATTACGGAATAACCCCTCTGATGGTGCTGAAACAATTTTTATCTTTAAATCCTCCTTCTCCAGGATTGCAGCTCCTTCCACCAAGGTCGAAACCTCGGAGCCATTTCCTACCAGAATAATATCTGGCCTACCGGCTACCTCTCTTACGGCATAGGCTCCTTTTTCTGCAGCTAAGGCTTCTGCGTAGCGATCACCGGATGCTGCGGGAACATCAGGCACGTTTTGGCGAGACAGGATCAGGCCGGAAGGACTATTGGTATTTTCAAAGGCCAGCTTCCAAGCCACGGTTGTCTCGGTTGCGTCTGCTGGGCGAAGTGCCAAAAAGCTGTTGCGATGCGAGTGGTTTTGTAATTGTTCCAACAGACGGATTTGCGCCTCTTGTTCTATCGGTTGATGTGTTGGTCCATCTTCACCAACACGGAAAGCATCATGGGTCCAAATGAAGATCACTTGCTGCTCCATTAATGCTGCAACCCGGATCGCGGGTTTCATGTAATCTGAAAATACAAAGAAAGTAGCGCATACGGGGATAACGCCGCCGTGTAATGCCATACCTGTACTTAAGGCGGCCATGGTTAGTTCTGAGACGCCTGCTTGTAAGAAAGAGCCGTTAAAATCTCCTTTGCGGAAGATTGTTGTTTTGTTTAGCCAAGCCTGGGTCTTGTCGCTATTGCTGAGGTCCGCTGAAGAAACAATCATGTTTTCAACCCGGTCTGCCAGGTAGGAGAGCACCGTAGCCGATGAATTACGAGTAGCTGCTCCGCCTTTCTGTTCAATCGCACTCCAGTCAATTTGTTGAGGATCTTTTGCAAAGAAATTTTTTAACTTTTCTGCCAGGTTAGGATTGTCTGCTTCCCATTTGACTTGCTCCGCTTTACGGTTAGCAGCCTCTTCAGTTCGTTTCCTTTTTACCTCTGCATAATACTCAGCTACATCCGGAAAGATAACAAAAGGATTATCTGGATCACCGCCAAGCTTAGCAATTGTTTTTTGCGTATCGGCACCGGCTTTGCTTAAAGGCTGTCCGTGGGTTTCCACCTCTCCTTCAAAAGAATCGCCGTCATTGGTGACTGCTCCCTTACCCATGATTGTTTTACCAATAATCAAGGTAGGTCTATCCGTTTCGTCAATTCCAGCTTGTAACGCATGGCGAATCTGGTTGGGGTCATTACCCACAATTGTGATGACATGCCAGCCCCAGCTTTCATATTTTTTTCCTGTATCCTCCCCCATGACATCTTCTACCCGAGAGGATAGTTGAATGTCATTAGCATCATAAAACATTACCACATTTCCTAGGCCCAGATGTCCGGCAGTTCGGCCTGCACCTTGTGAAATTTCCTCCTGAATACCTCCATCAGAGATATACAGGAAGGTGCGATGTGCCGTCCACTCTCCAAAGCGGGCCGCATGAAATCGCTCAGCAATGGCAGCACCAATCCCAAATGTATGGCCAAGCCCCAAAGGACCGGAGGTATTTTCAACACCACGCGCTACATCTAACTCCGGATGACCAGGCGTCGGACTACCCCATTGGCGGAAGTTGGCGATATCATCAAGGTTGTAATTACCCAATAGGGTTTGGATGGAATATAACATTGGCGACATGTGGCCGGGATCCATAAAAAAGCGATCGCGGAAGGCCCAATTCATATCCGTTGGGTCAAAACGCAGAAACTCAGAAAAGAGGATATGGATAAAATCTGCGCCACCCATCGCGCCGCCAGGGTGTCCGGATTTGGCTTTTTCTACCATCGCTGCGACGAGTATTCGGATATTATCAGCGGCTCTGGTGGCCATGCTTACTGTTTCGCTATTGTTGGTCATCATACAAAATTACGGTTAAGAAGAACTGATGCCTTGTTTGGTTAGGAATGAAATCTGATTTTTTTGCAAAGAACGTGGATTGTGGGCAGAATACCTAGTTTTATCCCGGTTTCTGTTTTTGAAAAAAAGAATTAACCTCTTTTTATTGCCGCTTCTCTCTCGCTGATTTAGGATTAATTTTATAACTGCATTTTATTATTTAACTTGGTGGTAAACAACTTATCACCGACATGTCAGATGTAAACCTTAATGATATTGAAAAGGATCTTGACCGCACTGAGTCGGTCAGCAATAATTATCTAATTGGAGCTTATATTCGTTTTGGTATCCGATGGACGATTACCATTATGCTTTATTTTGCTCTTTGGAATGTTTTTACCTGGATACGTTGGACCTTGCTTTTCTCAGTTCCTTTCGGCTTCTATGCGCTCTATCGTTTAATTACTACTCAGGACCGGCTAAATGATCAGTTTAAAGATGTGCGGGAAGCGCTGGAAGAAGCTCGAAAATTAGACAACAACCTCCTTGGAGAAGAGGAGTAATGAGCTCCGGGTAAAACATATCACCCATTGAAAGTGGAAGTTTTTCGATTTGGATTCGTTGATTATCTTTATCCTGAGGAGGACGACCCAAATAATTAGATGCTGAATTAGTATACAGGTAACCGAAGTTGATTCGAATACTCAGCTTAGTTTTAAATTTTAGTTTATCTAATGTCAAATGTTAATACTCCTATCCGGCTCGCCAGACCTGGTGATGCTACTGCTCTTCTAAGGATCTATCGCCCATACGTTGAAAGTACTACGGCAAATATGGAGTTTATTGCGCCAGGTGTAGAGGAATTTCAACAACGTATTTCCGAAAAATTACAATTATATCCCTGGTTGGTTTGGGAAGAGGATGGAACTTTGCTGGGCTACGCTTATGGTAGTCAACACCGAGAACGAAAAGGATATCAATGGTCTGCAGAAGTGTCAATTTATTTGGCGCCGGAAGCACATGGACAAGGTATTGCTCAGCCAATGTACGAAGAATTATTACGATTAATAGAAGCCCAGGGAGTGATCAATGTTTACGCGGTAATTACATTGCCGAACCCAGCGAGTGTTCGTTTTCATGAAAAACTAGGATTTCGGGAATACCTTGTTTTTGAAAATGGAGGAAATAAATTCGGTCAATGGCATGATATCCTTTGGATGATCAAAGTACTCGGTAAAGGTTATCACAAAAACCCCGTTCCCCCGGCTTCAGCCGGGTAAGCTCCCCGAACTTCAGTTCGCCCGCACCCAAAACACCCCACATCCCACACCACACCACACCCCCCACACCACACCTCTCGCGCCAAAACAAAAACACCCCCTTCAAAAAAAAACTAATCACCAGCCAACATCAATACCCCCAATACCCGTTTCCGGTCCTCCCCCTTATTCAGTAAATCTTTTGCATATTGGTGCAGTGCCATTTTTACTTCTTTTTTCTGCAATAACAAATTTATTAAAGGTTCCTTTCGCAAGGTATCAAGCTCCGTTGCGGTAGGTAACGCCGATAAATTTGCAAGTTGTGATAATTCATTTCCAGATAATACCTCACTCTCACGCACATGTTTGGGTAAACCATCAAAGCCGATACCTAACTCTAGTACTGGTTGATAGATCCGGTGCACTGCATCTCCGCTGGCACGTACATAATACGAGCGGCCCATTCTTCCCATCATGTCCAGTTTATGCGGATTAATTTTACCGTTTTCATCAAAAATGTCCTCACTGATGTGCATTCGGACCATATCACAGATAATTAAATGTCCTGCTCCGCCATGTTCTCCCAAAGCGATAATATCCTTTACTTTGCACTCCATATGCACTGGAGATTCTTTGACCCGAGGTGGTTTAACTAAATCTGATGGTATGGCGGTAAATCCAGCCTTATCAAATTCATTTACCTCAGCTGGATATTCAATACTACTTAAAGTCATTTGTCGGACAATTTCGTGATTTACCGAATGGATGACAACTTCACGTGTCCGTTCAATATTATGCAATGTATCTTTTGTAGTATTGTCACGTACGCGCCGATTAGAGGAAAAGACTAAAATTGGGGGGTTGGAACTAAAGCAGTTGAAAAAACTATAAGGTGCCAGGTTGACCCGTCCCGCTTCATCAATGGTACTTGCTAAGGCTATAGGGCGTGGAGATACAGCCGCCAATAAATATTGGTGCAAGTCTTTCGTAGGTGTTTGTTTAGGGTCAATAACTCTCATAATAGGTGTGATTAATTTTTCGGAAAGGTAAGCACAAAATAGAAGTTTTAGAACTTTGTGATTAGAATAAATTGATAAAATAATATGCTGAAAAAATTTAGTTTTTTAAACGGGATCGGTGGCCTTTTACTCTTCTTGTTACTTGTATTTGTAGGTAGGCATTTCTACATGCAACCTAAATTTGACAGTGGTGAGAAATTGCCCACTTTTGAAGGACAGTTGCCGGACGGAACTGGTTTTAACTTGAGTGACCTTAAAGGAAAATATGTACTGGTAGATTTCTGGGGTAGTTGGTGTGGCCCTTGTATAAAAGAAATTCCAGGATTGAAAAAGCTCTACGCTAAATATCAGGGGCCCGAATTCACCATTGTTAGTATAGCTGTAGAGACGAACAAAGATCGATGGTTGAATGCTATGAATCGACTACAAATGCCATGGCCCTATCAGATTTTCGACCAGGCAACTAATTTGCGATTTTTTGATTCTCCATTGGCTAAACGCTTTGGTGTTAAGGAAGTACCGACGAAGTACCTTCTCGACCCTCAGGGCAAAATCATTGCGGTTAACCTTCCTCTCGAAGAATTGGAAGCTTTATTGGATAAACAATTGACAATCAAAAACTGACAATCTGGCTGGAAATCCGGCATGGCAGATAATTTGAGGCAGATATGCCAGAATCATAGATTTTTATGCTAAAAAAAATTAGAGATATAATGAGCAAAAAGGATCAATCGCCCGATTTGCAAGAACAGGATGATGCTGTTGTCAATGATGGGCAAATTGTTGAGGACGATAACAAAAGCAAGAAATTCGGGAAGAAACGGTCAAAAAAAGACCAGACCGAAGAAGAAATTATGGAATTAAAGCAAGAACTAGGTGAAGCAAAGGATAAATACCTGCGCCTCTACGCGGAATTCGAAAATTATAAAAAACGGACTATCCGCGAACGCCTTGACCTTATGGCAACTGCCGCAGAGGACACTCTGTCAGCTTTATTACCAGTCCTTGACGATTTTGACAGGGCCAAAAAGGCATCTGAGGAAGGTACCGTTGAACCATTTAGTGAAGGTGTAGAGTTGATTTATAATAAACTCAAAAACACACTTGTACAGCGAGGGCTGAAACCTATGGAAACTACAGGGGAAGCATTCGATCCTGAGTTCCATGAAGCAATTACTGAAATCCCTGCTCCTACGGAAGAGATGAAGGGTAAAATTATCGATACAATCGAGAAAGGGTATTTTTTAAAGGATAAAATTATTCGCTACGCAAAAGTCGTAGTTGGTAAGTAATTTGAGCATGCTTAATGGATAGGGCTTACCTAATCCACTCTGCTAACTCGTTTACTTTTTTACCTCTATATAAATTATGGCAAAAAAAGATTATTACGAAGTTCTTGGTGTAGACCGTAGTGTTGATGAATCCTCACTTAAAAAGGCATACCGTAAGGTAGCCATGAAATATCATCCGGATCGAAACCCGGATGATAAAGCTGCGGAAGATAAATTTAAAGAAGCAGCCGAAGCTTACGAGGTGCTCAGTAATGCAGATAAGCGGGCGCGCTATGATCGCTTTGGGCATGCAGGTGTAAGTGCAAATGGAGGAGGAGCCGGTTATGGCGGAATGAATGTCGAGGATATCTTCGCACAGTTTAATGACATCTTTGGTGACGGAGGCAGCCCTTTTGAATCTTTCTTTGGCGGAGCTCGTTCACGTGGTTCACGTCGTAGCCAAGGACAACGAGGGAGCAATCTACGCATCAAGGTGTCTCTCACTTTGGAAGACATCGCTAATGGTGTAACTAAAAAAATCAAAGTCAAAAAACGTATCAGTTGTAAGACTTGTGATGGTAGTGGGGCTAAGGATAGCAGTTCTGTCAAAACTTGCGGCACCTGCAATGGCTCTGGTTATGTTCGCCAGGTACGCACCACCTTCCTTGGACAAATGCAAACTACAGCTGCTTGTCCAACCTGTCAAGGCAGAGGACAACAGATTACGGCAAAATGCGGTACCTGTCGTGGTGAAGGCGTGACCATGGGAGAAGAAACGATTGATATCGATATTCCAGCAGGTGTAGAAGAAGGCATGCAGTTATCTATGCGTGGTAAAGGAAATGCAGGCCAGAACGGTGGACCAGCTGGTGATCTTTTGATCAGTATTGAGGTGAAAAAACACGAAGATTTGCAACGTGAGGGAATGAATGTGATCTATGAGCTCTACCTCAACTTTGCTGATGCTTCTTTGGGTACCTCCGTCGAAGTGCCGACAATTGAAGGAAAGGTGAAGGTAAAAGTACCGCCGGGTACTCAGGCAGGAAAAATGTTCCGACTGAAGGGTAAAGGCTTGCCTGCTGTACAAAGTTACGGTAAAGGCGATCAGCTCATCCATGTTAATATCTGGACGCCAAAGAAAGTGTCTGATGAGGAGCGTCGTTTATTGGAACAACTCCGGGATATGCCTAACTTTAACCCGAATCCTGGCAAAGCTGATAAAGGTTTTTTTGACCGGATGAAGGACTATTTTTCTGGCTAATGGAAAAATTTATATGAACAATATAGCATCAAAACGTCATCTCATTTTTTTTGAGGTGACGTTTTCTTTTTTTGTACTTTTTTTTATAACAATTTGCTTACTTTTTTCCTGTAAAGAGCATAAGGCGCATTTGTCTGCAATAGTTACGCCAGCAGTTTACCATTGGGAGACGCACCTCCAACTTTCCGATCGAGAAATTCAGTTTTTGGATCAATACAATATAACATCGCTTTATGTCCGCTTCTTTGATGTAGATCGCAGAGGAGGGGACGGTGAGCCAATTCCAATTGCGACTACTTCAATTGATACCGTCGGTTTAAGTTATCGGCAAATTATTCCCGTTGTTTTTATTACTAACCGTACTTTAAAAAATTTGACAACAGCTGCTACCGATAGCCTCGCAAATCGAATTGTTAAAAAGATCCAACAGCAATGGAAGGAGCATTTTCAACAAGAAATTCATGAGATTCAATTGGATTGTGACTGGAGTGAGTCAACCAGGCCGGCATATTTTCGTCTGTTAGAGAGGGTAAATAATCAACTGCCCAATTCAATTATCCTTTCTGCAACAATTCGACTACATCAGGTCAAGTATTTTCAACGAACGGGTGTTCCTCCGGTGGATCGTGGTATGCTGATGTACTATAACATGGGAGAAGTTGATAAGTGGGAAACGAAAAATGCGATTCTGGATACAAGCATTGCTGCTCAATATCTTTATAACTTTGATCGGTATCCTCTTTCACTAGATGTAGCCTTGCCGATTTTCTCTTGGGGAGCTGTTTTTCGAGATGGCAAATTGGTGCAGCTCGTTCATCATTTGGGGAAAAGTTATTTACAGGATAGTACTCGTTTTGAATCTATCGGTATAAATCGGTACCGGGTGAAAAAGGACACTTATATAGATGGATTCTATTGTTATGCAGGAGACTTGATTCGCCGGGAAGAGATAGAAGAGGCATTGTTGGTGACGGCTCGCAAACAATTACAAAGACATCTGCCTGTTGAAGATCGGCGAGTCGTTTTTTATCATCTTCATGACAAAATAAACATAGATAAAAATCTTTGGGAAGATTGGTAGGTTAGTTTTGAGACCTACTGAAAAGTAAGATCAGCAGGTCTCAAAACAAATATAATTATAAAGTTCCTCTTAATTCTTGTTCCCGTTCAATCGCTTCAAACAATGCTTGGAAATTTCCTTTACCAAAGGATTGTGCCCCTTTGCGTTGAATGATTTCATAAAAAACAGTAGGACGATCTTGTACCGGCTTTGTGAAGATTTGTAACAAGTATCCTTCCTCATCCCGGTCAATCAAAATATTGAGTCGCTTTAATTACTGCAGATCTTCTTAAATTT
>CBDUIU010000136.1:0-8343 GCA_965367335.1 uncultured Saprospiraceae bacterium | reverse complement strand
CTGAAGCTCGGGGGGCTTGCCCGGCTAAAGCCGGGGGAACAGGAGGGTGGCACAGATAATACCGGTAGCTACGGCAGCATTGAGAGATTCGGCACCCTGTGGATTTCCGGAAGGAATATGCACCCATTGATTTATAAGTGGTCGAATGGCAGGGCTGATTCCTTGTCCTTCATTCCCAATAACTAGAATCCCACTTTTAGGTTTGTTGATCTCAAAGACATTTTCTCCTTGCATATCTGCTCCCAGAACAGTAAGCTTACCCGCCTTCTCCAGCAGTTCTTTAAGGTCATAGTGAACAATTTTCACTCGTAAAAAAGCTCCCATAGACGATTGCAAAACTTTGGAATTATATTCATCCACACAACCCGGAGAAAGACAGACATATGGAATGCCAAACCAATCTGCAATCCGGAGGATGGTTCCCAGGTTTCCAGGATCCTGAATTTGGTCCAGGTATAAAGTAAGGTGATTACTAAGCTGGTCTATAGTTACTTCGTATTTGGGAATTTCTGACACGATGAGCACAGGGGAAGGCGTACTCAAAGTAGAGACTTGTTTTAAATCCTTTTCAGTAACCGTTACCGTTTTCTTAAGGTGAGCATAAAGTTTCTTTTCGTGCGTTTTAATCCAGGATGCAGTGGCATATATTTGGAAAATTGACCAAGAAGGGTGATCCAGGATTTCCAAGGCGATTTTCTCCCCTTCTACCATAAATTTGTCATACTTTTGTCGGAACTTTCGACGATGCAGTGCCTTTAGCAGTTTGATCTGTTTGTTAGATAGCATAATCACAAATTAGCTTGCAAGTTAAGAACTATCATTATACAAAAGAAACTAAAGGAAAAACACCCTTATGGATAAAGCTGGCCAAGCTTTGTCTGCTGCTTTCTGTGCTCACCTTGTTATTGAGTAGTTGTGGGACTAAAAAATATTTAAAGACAGGAGAATCTTTTGTAAAAGCCAACAAGGTTGTTGTAAAGCTCAAGAAAAAGAAAGAGAAGAAGAAACTAGAAGGAGAACTCCCTGCCCTGGTCAAACAGCAACCCAACGATAAGTTTTTTTTCTTATTCCAACTTGGACGTTGGGCTTGGTACCGGGCCAACCGCATTCCTAAGAAAGAAAAAAAAGGTAAACGACGGTTTAACAGCTGGGTCAAACGCAAAGTGGCTCAACCTCCAGCTATCTACGATTCTTTGCTTACTCAGGAAAGCATTAGCTCTTTGACCTTTTATTTGCAAAATCAAGGATACAACGAGGCCCGCGTAGAAGCAAATGTAAAAACTAAGCGGAAACAAACGACGGTTACTTACACTGCCTTTCCCGGCCCTTTATATACGATTGATACCGTAATCTACACCAGTAAAGATGAGAAGCTGGAGCGAATACTAAGAGATATCAGTAGTGAATCTGAGCTCAAACCGGGTGATCCGGTGAGGGAAGCGCTGTTTAATGCGGAAGCCACCCGGATTAATCGCCGGTTACAAAACATGGGTTATGCCTCCTTTAGCACCAACTATATTCAACCACTAGGTGATACGACAGATTACAAGACAACAATCTATTACGAAGTACTTACCCCACTGGATGAAGCCGAACACACCGCTTTTAGCATAGGCGAAGTAACGATTAATCCGGTATTTTTCCAGGAAGATCGACTAGCTCCCCACTTAGATACGGTCATCGGAGGATATGATTTTTACATCCTTCAATCCGCAAAAGATAACATTGTAGACCCGGAAACTATTTTGCGAGCCATTCATCTGCGGCCAGGTGAATTATACATGATCGATAAGGCCGAACGTACTTTGCAGCAATTGCAAAATATGGACTATTTCCGCAATATTTCTATTCGCAGGCAAATTGATAGTCTGCAACCAGATCGCTTGAATTTCAGTATAAATCTGACTCCAGCAAAACGGATGCAGTTTGAAGCGCGGGTGGAAGTCAATAACTCAAATTTCAACCCTGGCATTATTCAAGGCCCTTTGGTAGGTTTTTCCGGCCTGATAGGTTACAAGCATCGCAATTTTTTCAAAAATGCCACCAATTTCACTACCGATGTTTCAGGAGGATTTGAGTTGGACTTGGGTCAAGGTAATGATCTTTTCTATTCATCGGAGATCCAATCACGCTCGAATTTTACCATCCCTAAATTTATTGACCTCAATGGATTTTGGTCCTTACTGAATAAAACGAAAGCTATCAACGATGATTTTCACCAGCGGGTAAAAGCCTCTGCCAAAACACAAATTTCGTTGAATTACAATTACTATGACATCTTTCAATTCTACTCTTATCACTCTTTTGACGCCACCTTTGGTTATCAGTTTCCTTTGGGAGAAGGCTCTAGGTTGCGCGTTAATACAGTAGGGGTCAATTACTTATTACCTAACTTTGATCCGGCATTCGATACGGTGTTGATGGAAAATGTTTTCCTGGAAAAAAGCTTTAGCGAACAGTTGTTTACCGGATTTTTATTTAGAAATTTTTCTTATGAAAAAAGAACTAAGGTAGATGCAAATGGTGGTTCCTGGTTTTTCCGAGGAGATGTTGAAGTATCAGGTCTAGAAATCTTATTTGCCAATCAGATTAAAAATTCGCTGGAGAATAGTAATACTCCTTTGACAATCGGTAACATCCCTTTTGCACATTATTTTCGAACTGAGCTGGATCTCAGGCGGTTCCAAACCTTAGCTTCCAATCAATCTTTGGCCCTACGTCTCAATGCCGGAGTTGCGCTTCCCTATGGCCAATTTTCCGATGAGGTACCCTTTACCCGTCAGTTTTACGTAGGGGGCCCATATAGTATAAGAGGCTGGCGAATTCGTGAGCTGGGACCAGGAACCTATAAAGATCCAATGCCCAATACCAGGGTTCCCTTTTTCCAGGTGGCTGATTTTAAGTTGGAGTTCAATGTAGAATATCGTTTTGACATTTTCCCACCCTTTTATATGGAAGGGGCGATCTTTCTGGATGGTGGTAATATTTGGACTTTCAGGGCCGAAGATGGCCGACCTGGTGCAAAGTTGACACAACAATTCTATGAGCAAATTGCGCTTGGAACTGGATTTGGTTTACGTTTTGATTTCAATTATTTCATTCTTCGCTTTGATGGAGGCATCAAACTTAGAGACCCCAGTGAACTTGGAGATATTGGTTCCGGTAATCCCTGGATATTCAATGAATGGTTGGATCGGCCTTTCAAACAATTGAATTATAATATTGCGGTGGGTATGCCTTTTTAATAGAAATGAGCAGCCAGCTATCTGCTTAAACCCCATTTCCATTTGTGAATATTACCGGCTTGTCATCTGTTACCATCAGGGTATGTTCATGCTGCGCTACAAAGCTATTATCCCGCGTGGAAAGCGTCCAGCCATCGCTTGCTTCATAAACTAATTTGGCACGAGTAGAAATGAACGTCTCTAGCGCTATGACAGAATTTTTAGTAAACCGTTCTCTATTATACCGATCTCTATAACAAGGTATTTCCGTAGGGGCTTCGTGTAACTTTCGGCCAATCCCATGCCCACAGATATTTTTGATTACCGCCAGCCCGCGTTTCTTAGCCTCTTTTTCAATTAAACCACCAATATCCGCGATGCGAACACCTGTACGAATGTGATCAATGGCTGTATAAAGTATTTCACGAGATGCTTCAACCAAATAACCCAGTTGCTGATGATCCTCCCCCAAAATGAAGGAACAACCATTGTCTCCATAAAACCCATTCAGTTCCGCAGATACATCAATATTTACCAAGTCTCCTTCCTTAAGCACTTTTTTACGAGAAGGAATGCCGTGGCAGACTTCATTGTTCACACTAATGCAGGTCCAACCCGGAAAATCATAGTCTTTTTTAGGAGCTGAATTAGCCCCGTAGGATTGTAGAATAGCCTTACCATAATCATCCAGTTGTTTGGTAGACATACCGGGAGCTGCAAAATCCTGCATTTTTTTTAATGCTACTGCCACTGCCTGGCCCGCCGCTTGAATTCCGAGAAGCTCGGTTTGGGTTTCTATTGACATAAAAATGATTTAAGCAGGTGTTATCGTAAAGTTCTATTGGACAAAAATATTGATTTCAATTCCTACCAATCAATAATTTTTCTCTTTGTAAATAATTTTTACCTTTTACCTCTAACACATAAACCCCAAATGGCAAATCACCTCTCAGGCCATATTTGTACACGCCTGCTCCTACCCCGCCCTGCCGGATCTCATCGACCAATTTTCCGCCCATACTAAATAAACGAATATCGATTTCCTCTGCTGTGGGTAACTCAATGCGAATTTGATCAAAAGGTAAAAAAGGATTTGGATAGGTGATGGATAATGCGGCAGGTAGAATGACTTCATCTTCGCGATCAACAGGAGCGGGTAGGCGGAAAAAAGCTACCAGCCCATCATGATCGGAAACTCGAAATAAGACATCCTCATGCTTTTCATACCCTTCTGAATTATCCGCATTCCCCCGGACATAGGCTATCTCGGATAGCTCCATTTGATCCAACTCACTTGCCAGAAAATGATCCAGCATTTGTGCATTACCCCGGTAAATGTATGAGTAACGCTCTGATTCCGGCAATTCGTCTACGGTAAGGTTATGCAAAGGTGGGTGCACAATGGATTGCACAGGATACCTTGCTCCCAAAGAAGATTGCCCGGTAATTTGCGCCAGGACATCAACATAACCATCAGAATAGGAATAAGCATTAAAATCCCCGGTCACAAATAGATTGGGCCCCTGAATGCTTTGAACCATCCGGGCAACGGAGACGGCAGCCTCATGTCTTTTCAACCGGACTTCATTAGCATCACGCCCCTCAATACCAATGAGCGATTTGAGATGAAGGTTAAATACTTTTAGTGGTATGCGTCCATTCTCCGTTGAGACTTCGGCTTCGAGTAATAAGGGTGGACGATCATGCATACGGCGCCCGTCACTCAGGCGTTGTGATGTGCCCAATGCCCGAACTTCTACCGCTTTGATGGCCGGGCTGAGCAAATAGGCCGTATTGATAAAGGAGTTGGCGACAAATATTTCTGGCCGGTATGCTGTTTCCGGAGATATTTTTTGGATTTCTGAAATCAATTGATTCAACACTTTCAGGTTTTCGACCTCTTGCAAGGCCACGATATCCGGTGTTCGCATCAATTCAACGATATACCGTGCTGCTTTTTTCAACTGAACAGCATAATCGGGTTCATCATCACTAAAGACCTTAATGTTAAAGGAACCTATCGTAATTTCGTCGGCAGCCAGTTCACGTACCTCCCGGGTTTGGGGTTCCGATTGTTTCAGGGTATAACTTTGCGGCCAAAAAACATAAAAGCCATCATCATCGCTTAAGAAGCCAATGGCATCCATCCGGCTTTTTGCAGGAAGGTTAATAAAATCGGAAGTGGTGGATAACAGACCGGTAGGGTCACAGTAAAACAATTCCGGGTTACCATCCCAAACCGGAAGATCTGCATCACCCGGAAATTCGATACCAGGCTCGCGAAAAGGTCGATCAGCTGCTGTTAGGTAAAAGCCTTGTCGATCGCTAGCAGGACTACAAATCAATGCATCGTTCAGACAAACCCGCATACCCTCCACCCGTTCTAAATCAGGAAGTAGCTTTGGTGTTTTTTCCGGAAAATCGGCTGAAAGACAAACAGCAAGTGGTAGTTCCTGATCACGATCCAGAATATTGATATCTGAGTTAGTTACATTTAGCTGCGTCATCGTTCCCCATTCCTGCACTAAACCGGTAAGAGAGATCAAATCTCCAACTTCTACAACAGGTCGGATAGCCGTATTGACATAAATACCATTGGATGTCAGCTCATTTTGATCATCGCGATTATCGGGTGTTTGCATCAGGAAAAAAGTAGAACCTACGGCGGTGACAATATTATTTTCACAGCTGACTTGTTGCCCTGAAAGTGTACTGTATAGCTCCTCTCCCTGAATCTCAAAAATTTCATAAGACCCGGTTTGAGCGCGGATATTACTATTTATACAAAGTACTAGCGCGATAATCTGATAAACAATACGTTTTTTCATAGATTAGCAGTAAATTAACAACGGTAAGTGATTGAATTTTCTGAATAATCAACACTTATCCAATGCGTAAGTTTTAACGTCACAAGTTAAACTTTCTCCGTTAAAATTGATTGTAGTTCATATGACAAATACTAATACTTCCCTATTTAACCGCAAAGTGAACCCTGCCATTCAAGCTTTGATTGTCTTAGGCGTCATTCTTTTGGTACAGTTAATAGGTTTTGCCTGTAAAAAATCTGGTATTTTTGAAATGGATCCTTTATTCCCCTGGCTGGTCGCTACCTCCTTTTTATTGTGTTTTGCCATGTTCAACAGTGTCCTCAGCCTGGCCTCCGAAGATTCTAATAAATACTGGACCTGGTCAATCTTTAGCTATGTGGGTTTAGCCTTGATTTCTGGTACTCTGGCCTATTTGTTTTCTTCCACCTCCATTAACGACGCCCGTACCTACAAGTGGATTTACGTCGTATTGACTTTTGGTTATCTGGTCTTTTTAAGTATCGTGGGATTAATCAGACGAGTAGTGGATTTTGCCCAGAGCGAAGAATGGGATCAACCGAGAAGAAAGAATTAACAAGTGCCACTTTTTAAAGTTGTTCTGTTACTTTCCTAAGCGTTATTTATACTCCATGAGGAAAATAATATTAAATCTAGCGGTAAGTGCCGATGGCTATATAGAGGGCCCTAACGGTGAATATGATTGGTGCTTTACTGATCAAGATTATGGTATGACGGCGTTTTTAGCGCAAATAGATACTATTTTATTTGGGCGCACTTCGTATGAGTTAATGCTTACCGTTGATCAACAATATACATTTCCCAATAAGCAAAACATCGTTTTTTCCAGATCATTAAAACAGGTCGAATCTCCCTTTATCCTGGCCGAGCAACCTGTGGAGAAGTTTATCCCTCAGCTGCTCAGTCAACCGGGCAAGGATATTTGGTTGTTTGGTGGTGCAGCTTTTGTAACATCGCTGTTGCAGGCAGACCTGGTAGATGAATTCCACCTAGCGATTCATCCTATATTTTTAGGTGCTGGTAAAATGATGATCAGTGGATTAAAGGAACGACGAAATTTGACCTTGATAAACCAAATCGTCTACGACAGCGGTCTATTGCAAGTCATCTATGAACGATCAAGATAAACGATTCAGTCAGCGCAATAGTTAATTCATGAAAATATACTGTTATTTAACCTGCCCCAGGTAAGTAGTTTAGCTTATCTTTCAAATACCCTTTTTCTAAATTGAACATAGACAACAGTCAAAGCCAGAAAACTAACAATAAATCCAACTAAGAAAGTGAACATTATATCACCTCCCTGAATTCCTGTCTCATACAATTTGAATATCCAGTAAGTCGGAAGGAGGAAAAAAAAATATTTCGTAACCGGAAGAAAAAAAGCCAGCATGGGAAGAAGCACTACTAGGTTTACTATTTTGAACCAGGCCATTCCTGCCACCTTATTTTCAGAAAACGCAGCAACAAACAATGCCATAAATGGCGCATTAAATGCATAGAGGATTGCCAACAACACTACGTTTACAATCCCTGGATATGCCAAACCGCAAAGTGTCATTGTCAAAAAAGCACCAACAAAAGACAGCATTGTGGCGAAAAGCATTCTATACACAATAAAATAAAAAGTGGAGATGGGCAGGATGCGAATAGCTTGCAGCACTTGTTCATCCTTTTCTTCTAAAAATATAAAAGCGTAAACAAAACCAAACATGATGGATGTCTGCAAACTGGCTGACATCATGATATACAGCTGATAATCAGCGACAATTGGGAATTCCTCAATAAGCAATGGGACCAAATAATTGACTGCCAGAATGATCAGGAATGGCATAAAAAGAAAATAGAACAACATCCGATCACGGACTATGTGGCGCAGGTCATTTTGGATAAGATGAAATATTTTTATCATAAATAAAGAATGATGACTAATCTATATTTTGCTAACAGGTATACCTAAGGACTACTGTTCCATCATGAAATCTCGCTGAATTCGCTTGTAAGCCCAATGATAAGTTATCAAACACCAGCAGACAGCTAAGCCATAATGAAGAACAAGTGGCCCCCAATGCGTTTGCTCCGCAAAAGCAAATTGAAACAATTCAATTACGGGGTAATCCGGAAAAAGAAAAAACCAAAATTTTGGCACGACTTCGAAGTAACCCAAAAACGGTAAACTTAGAAACACCAAAACCCCAACAGCAGGAAGTAGGTAGCCATTGAATGTGCTTTGTCCTGCTACAACCCCAAAGCCAATAAATGAAAATAACATC
>CBDUIU010000135.1:0-8372 GCA_965367335.1 uncultured Saprospiraceae bacterium | reverse complement strand
TCAACAGGATTCAAACCGACGGCAGCTACTGCTTATGCAGCTGATATTGTACCGTTGGATCGCCGGGGAGAAGCTATGGGCATCTTAGGCGTAAGTATGAATACCGGCGCTTCAATGGCACCACCACTAGGTAGCTATTTTGCTATGAATTACTCAATGGATGTTATGTTCTTTGTTTCATCGGCCATGGCCCTCGTTTCTATTTTGATTTTATTTGGGATGAAAGAAACGTTAGCAGAAAAGCAGCCATTCAAAGTCCAGCTTTTAAGTATAAAAAAAGAGGAGATCATCGACAAATCAGCGATACCCCCTGCAATTGTCACGGTATTATTTTATTATAGTTTTGGTGTGGTGCTGACGGTTATACCGGATCAAAGTGAGTACTTAGGTTTAGCAAATAAAGGCTTGTTTTTTACTGTATTCACGGCAGCGTCGATCTGTTCACGGTTGTTTGCCGGTAAAATCTCAGATCGCTTTGGCAGGGTTCCAATTTTAATGGTTGGAGGTATTATGATCGGCTTATCATTACTGGTGATCGGGTATGCCGACAGTGTTCAATCGCTTATGATTGGCGGGGCGTGTTTAGGATTTGCTACGGGTTCTGCTTCACCAGCTATTTTCGCCTGGACGATAGATCGATGTGAAGATGCACATCGGGGAAGAGCATTAGCAACGGTTTATATCGCCCTGGAGGTTGGTATTGGATCAGGCGCTTTTTTCTCTGCATTGACCTATGATAATGACCCGGGAAACTTTGCATTCACATTTTTTATAACCGCAGTAGCATCTGTTATGGCAACCGTATACCTAATTGCTTTCTGGCGCAAAAACGGCCGTGAATTGAGTTGAAACCAGGATCCCTGTTTTTCTATTCAGCTATGTGCGTTCCCCCACTATAACCAGGGTTTTGAGGGGAAGTTTTATTTACACAAGGCGTTCCACCAGAGAAGGCATAGTTGGAGGCACCCAGGTCATTTATTTCCAAGGCAAAGGCCTCTGCGAAATGCTGAAGGGTCGATATGGAACTTTCATTTAACTTATACCTGCCTTTGAACTTACAGGCCTCCATTTTAGATGGTAACGCTTTAAGTTTTACGCCCAAATAATGTTCAAGATCACGAAGCACATCAACAATTGGAGTATCATTAAACTGAAGATAATTTCTTTGCCAAGCCATACAATTCAGATTAGTGTCGTCAATGATATTTGACTGACCAGACTTAGCCTGGTAAACAAACCTTTGTTCGGCACCAACTACAGACACAACTTTCTCCGGATCTTCAATAGCTGAGACTTTCACCTCTCCCTCCTCTACCGCAACTTCAGAAGAAAATTGCCCGGGATAACTCCGCACATTAAAGACAGTGCCCAAAGTCTCCATCAGACAATAATGATCCTTGACGAAAATCGGCTGTTGGATTTCTTTATTGAACTTAAATAAAGCTTCACCGGAAAGTTCAAACCTTAATTGATTATGTACCGCATCATCCGTGAAAATCAATTGGCTATTTTCATTCAACCAGGCAATACTACCATTAGGTAAAGGGATTTCTTTCTTTTGCCCTTCGGTCGTGGTAAACATTTTTTGCTCCGGTTCATTGGAAAAATCAGAAATGAAGCGAACCAATAAAACGACCATCGCCACCATGGCAGCAGTAGCAAAAACCTTTTGCCAACTAAATTGCGGAGACGCTGTTATTGGAAGGCTGGATTTCTGCTGAACTAATTGTGGTTTGAGCGCAGCAAAAGCCTCATCGAGCTTGGGTTCAACAATGAGCGGTGCGGTATCCAAGCTTGCCTCCCAGGCCTGTTGGATTTTTTCAGCTTCCTGCTGATGATCATTTTCTTTGAGCCAGGAGGATAATTCTTCTGCTTCTGAAATGCTTAGCTCTCCTTTAAGCTTTTTGTAAACTAACAAAGTGTAGCGATCTCTTGACATGAAAAATTATGATTTAAAATGACAAATGCAATTAAAGGACAAATAAGTTGGATGTAACACCCATACCTATCCTAATTTAATTAAAAAAGAACGTATATAACCTTATTAATAAGCATTTTTATCAAATGCTTCTACTGCTGATCGCATTACTTTAAGCGCTTTAGTGATTTGATTTTCAACGGTCTTTATAGAAATATCAAGTTTTTCAGCAATTTGTTTGTGAGACATATCCTCAAAACGGCTCATCGTGAAGATGACCCTACATCTAGCCGGTAAGCGTTGGATGACTTGCCCTAAATAAGAGTTTAGGTCATTTGCTTCTACTTCCATGTCCACATAAGGAATAGCTGGGGCAAAATTCTCATCTGTCCCTACTTCCGCAGAAGACCAACGGTCTTGTATCCTAATCCAGTTTAATGATTTATTGACGACAGCCCGTCGCAGATAAGATTTGACAGAAGTATGAATATCCAATTGATCTTTTCTTTTCCACAACTCCAAAAAAGTCTCCTGTACAATATCTGCTGCCTGGTTATCATCCTCCACGTATCTGATGGCAATTACTTTTAAATATCTGAAATACCCACGATAAAAAGCCTCATAAGCTGTGATATCACCAGATATAAGTCGTTCAATATGTTTTTTGCTTTCCAATGGGGTTAAGGACATTGTACGGTTTATGTCCCAACAAGATAAAAATTAGTAAATGATTTTTGGAGGATAAGCAGGTATTTCGAAAAAATTAGCATTGATAACTTAGTGTCAATCAAACACTTGGCGAAAATTCGCTATTTTTTGTAAAAAAACTTTTAGAACATTTGTAGGGGGTAAAGGGTTTTAGATTGTCAAATGTACGATGTGCGATTGTTAGTATTAGCGAAAGCGCTAGCTAAAGTAAAGACGTTGAGGTTCCGCACACGATTGCTTAGTAATGAAAGGAATTTGGTTGAACGCAAGAAATATTGCAAAGAGCATAACCCTGCGGGAGACCTCATCCTAAAAATGATAATAATTGCCAGTATGGTATTTTATTGGAAAAATTGTTTTCATTTGGTTTTTTGGGGTTATGAGGGGTGCTGGCAGCTTTTGCTGCCTAGTACCCTTTCTTTCTTAACCTTAAAAGGACCAGATTGCTACTATAAAACACGTATACGACGATAGTAGTGAAATTAAAAAAAATCTTAATTTGTTTTAATTTTATTCAAACTTTATTTACCTTTGCGTTTTCAAATGGTAAAACAGGACCAGATGAGTCATGACAGAGACAACATTTTACCATAAAAAACTGTTAATCAGTTAGTTTACCGAAGTTAGCCATACATTCTTATTTCTTACTGTTGCTTTGAATTAGATAAACTGAGATTTATCATTAGCAATGATAGAGCTTGTTAAGTCAAGCCTATAAGGTGAGAAATCGTTTATAATCAAACACTAAAATAACGATTTAATTAAAATGAGACTTTATTCGAATGGATAGAGATTTGAGGAAAAAGTGGAGTTAAGTCTCGAGATAAATATAAAAATTACCTTATGGTAATTTTAATCGTAAAATTTGTTTTCATTTGGTTTTTTGGGGTTATGAAGGGTACTGCCAACTTATGTTGGTTAGTGCCCTTTCTTTTTGGAGAAACCTAATAATATGTATTAGAGAATGCGTATTTCCGTTGCCTATCCTGCCTATCTCCGTGCTGTTTAATAATTTTCGATTCGAGCGTATAAAAGCCCCTATTATTACCTGTTTTCACCACCTTTGGCAAGATAAAATACTTCACATGTCACTTGAATAAACTGCGTCGTCCAAACTTGGAACAAATCGGACAAGCAGCCGGGTCATGTCCTCTGGCAGGACAATATTCTCGTCCAAAATAGATGATTTGCAGGTGTAGTTTATTCCATTTTTCTCTTGGAAATAATCGCTTCAGATCTTTCTCCGTCTGTACCACATTTTTACCGTTGCTCAACTTCCACCGATACGCCAGGCGATGAATGTGCGTATCAACCGGGAAGGCAGGCACGCCAAAGGCCTGCGACATAACGACTGAAGCTGTCTTGTGGCCCACCCCCGGCAAAGCTTCCAAAGCGGCGAAACTTTGTGGCACCTCTCCCTTATGTTTTTCAATCAAAATTTGCGACAAATCCCAAATCGCCTTACTCTTCCTTGGAGATAGTCCACAGGGTCTGATAATGGCCTTGATCTCTTCGACCTCAAGTTGTACCATATCAAACGGGTTATTGGCTTTTTCAAAAAGAAAAGGGGTTACTTTATTCACGCGTTCATCTGTACATTGAGCACTAAGTAGTACTGCGATCAACAGCGTGTAGGGACTATCATGTTGCAAAGGGATGGGTGTGGTTGGATATAATTCTTCTAGTTTTGCCGCAATAGCATCAGCGATTTCCTGTTTTCTCATTTCTTCGTTAGTTAAGTATTGTAATGAATGGCTATTAGAAAATTATGGACTTACCAAAGTAAGATGTTCTGGTAGATTGTACTCGGGATCTTCTACATCAATCGGGATAGGATGATAGTCTTTTCAATAAATTAATAAAAATAGGTCTTAGCTTTCGCTAACGAATAAACTATTTAAGAAGGCCATGGTGTCTACTCCGTCGGCATAATCGGTTAGTCCTGGATGCTGGGCCTGTCCAAAAGGAACAAATTCATTCCCGGGAATTAATTTTCTGCTGACCACACATTGTATTTCAGCAGATTTTGCCGATAACTTCGCGAATAAATTTGCTTCATCCTGATAATATTCATAATGTAAACAAGCGATCCGGGATGACACTAGCTCATCCTCTTTCAACAATATACATCCGGTTGACAAATGTGGAACTTTATTTAAAATCAACATGGTATAGTTGAAGTCAAAATTGTTCTTATACTTATGGTGCATCACCACTTCCCGATATTCGTCTAATTGCTGCAACAATGGATCAAAATCATATCCTTGCGGTACATAGAGCTTAGCAACATTTCGGCAACCCAAGCCAAAATACTGAAATACATCATTTCCTAAAGCTAATAATTCCTCCTCCGTTTCTTCCCCATCTAACACAGCAACTGCATGACGATTTTTACGGATGATGTTGGGATATTTGCTAAAGTAAGTCTCAAAGTAACGGGCTGAGTTATTACTGCCCGTGGCAATCACCGCATCGAAGCCTTCCAGCCTTTCCGTGAATTGAATATATTGCTCCATTGCAGGCTCCAGTTCGATCAACTGTTCTGCCAGGCAGGGTAAGAGGTATTTATCTTTTTCCGAGGGTTTTATCAAGCAGCGATGACCAGCAATTAGTACCGCCAGCACATCATGAAACCCTACCAAAGGTATATTTCCTGCCATGATCAAACCCACCGTTTTGGGAACTGTGTTTTCAGGTAGCTTATACTGTTCAGCCCAGTCTTTTAACTTTTCTTGTTCCAAAAAATTTGTTGCAATTGCAGCGAGAGATTGGCGTACGTTCTCTTCCGTAAACCAGGCATTTTGCATTCCTGACCGACGAATTGCCAGGTCTAAATCCTCGTTTTCTTCTAATTGTATCCAATCACCTAATAATGATAAAAGACGGATCCGATCAGAAAGAGCGATTTGAGTAGTTATGTTATTCAAGGTAGTTGGTATTAAAAACCTGCTGAGATGAGCGGTTAGGACGAAGTCACTTATTCAGGTAAAATTAACCGGGGAACAGCAGCACATCACTTCAGCTCTTTTCTTCCCGCCAGGTAACCACGCCAGCGTTCTAAAGCTGCTAACATATCATCAGGAAGATCCGTTTCAAAACGCATAAATTCACCAGTACGTGGGTGGGTAAAACCCAGGGATTTGGCGTGCAAAGCCTGCCGCGGACAAACCTCAAAAGTGTTTTCTACAAATTGCCGGTACTTGCTAAATACCGTCCCCTTAAGAATGCGATTTCCTCCGTAACGACTATCGTTAAATAAGGGATGACCAACATACTTCATGTGCACCCGAATCTGATGTGTTCGACCTGTTTCCAGTTTACATTCTATCAAGCTGACGTAATACAGTCGCTCCAGGACCTTATAATGCGTGACGGCATGTTTTCCTCTTTCCCCTTCCGGAAAAACCCACATATGTAGGCGGTTATTCGGATTGCGGCCTATATTGCCTTCAATGGTTCCTGTATCACTTTCCGGTTCACCCCAGACGATGGCGTGGTAACGGCGTTCAATGGTACGTTGAAAAAACTGTTTGGACAACTCACGAATAGCATCTTCATTTTTTCCAATGACCAAAATACCAGAGGTGTCTTTATCAATCCGGTGAACTAATCCCGGGCGATCAATTAATTTCCCTTCAACATTTTTATCCTTATTGAGGTAATAAGCCAAGCCATTTACCAAGGTACCGCTGTAGACACCGACACCAGGATGAACCACCATTCCCGGTGGTTTATAAACTATCATCAGGTCCTCATCTTCGTAACGAATATCCAAGGGGATATTTTCTGCTACGATCATGCTTTCATCCGGAGGTGGTTTGGGTAGGATAAGCGTGACGACGTGACCAGGTTTAACCTTGTAATTCGCTTTTACTTTACAATTATCAACTAAAATGGCTCCCTCCTTGATCGCATTTTGGATTTTGCTCCGAGAGGCATTTTGAATTCTGTCCATTAAAAACTTATCAACGCGAATCGGAGATTGCTTAGGATCAGCTTTGAAGCGAAAATGCTCGTATAGTTCCGCGATTGGTATTTTATTTTCCTCTGTCATTTTTTTATATTCTTCGAAACTACAAAAGTAACGATTTCCCAAGACTTTGTTTGTACCTGATTTGGCGCTAATCAATATAGGCTTCTTCCACAAAAGCTTTCCTACCAAAGGAGATCAACACCCCTATTTTAGGGATCAACAAATCCGTCGTTGAATTTTCAAGGTCAAAGCCGTTAATCGGTTCGGAAGTGCCCGGTATCCAATTGTCATTGCGGACATTATAATCCGCGGCGGTACCACGTTGGTAAGCACAGCGAATATCCAGCTGAATACCAACTCCATTTCGTGTATAATACAATGGAACTAAAAAGCCGATTGCACCACCATAGCTTAAGGCCCAGTCTCCATTCTCCACGAATTGGTCGTAATCGTCCTCTGAACTCTCTAAGTCGGTAATTCTCGTGCGGGTGACAAAATGTTTAAACCCAAACATTCCGTCCAGGTAAGGTTTTAGGAAAAAATTGACAGTAGGCGCATATCGAAAAATGGTATGCCCGGTAAGGATATTAGCTCTTGTCCGGTATTCCACCGGAACCAAAAACCCATCAATAAAAATGTCAGTGATGAAAAAAGCTTCAGAGTAAGTAAAGTGAGAAACATCAACTCCCAGGTAAAGCGGATTTCGTTTATCAATTAAAAAAAGTAAGGATCCACCAAACCCAAATCCCACATCATCCAGCTTTTTCCCTAAATTTCCAACCGGCACGGAAAAGCCAAAATGCCCACTAAATAAAACGGCCTCATAGCTTACCAATTCATTTTCTGCTTCCTGAGCTTGCAGTAGAGGAGAAAAGCTAAGTAAGGTAAAAACTAAGCTGAAGATTGTTCTTAGCAGTGATTTAAGTCGCATCTAATACTATTTACAGGGTATTCACGATTACACTTTGCTCTAAAATAACCAATTCTTACCAAAAATTGCAATTTTAATCCATAGGATTAACTTTCTATTAATGGAAGTGTTTATACTTGCCGAAGATTGGAGCGCATAAGGCTGGCTCTTCTATCTGTATTCTTTTTATTATTCGTTGAAAAGCGAAATATTGAACTTTAAATGCGCTTCATTATGCAAAATAAAGACATCGACTTTGCTTCTATCTGTGTCAAAGAGACTCATGACCATAGAACAACAGCGCCCCATATCTTACCTATTTACGCTACTTCCTCCTTTGCTTTTGAAAATATCCAACAAGGTATTGACATTTTTACTGGCAAAGAGAAGGGGCATGTATATGGTCGTTATGGTAATCCAACGATTGAAGCAGTTGCTACAAAAATCGCCCGTTTGGAAAGCTATGGCACTGGTGAGGAAGCCTCGGCTATTCTATTTAGTTCCGGCATGTCTGCTATCCAGACCATGCTGATGGCCTGTCTGAAAAGCGGTGATAAGATCTTGACACAAGGGAATTTATACGGCGGGACTACGGAGCTACTGACCAAGGTAATGGGCCCATTTGATGTAGAGACACTTTTCACGAATCTGCAAGATTTAGATCAGGTTGAAAGTATGATCAAGGCAGACGAGCGTATTAAAATGATTTATTTTGAAACACCTGCAAATCCAACCTTGGC
This sequence comes from uncultured Saprospiraceae bacterium, assembly GCA_965367335.1. Taxonomy (GTDB): domain Bacteria; phylum Bacteroidota; class Bacteroidia; order Chitinophagales; family Saprospiraceae; genus CBDUIU01. The sequence goes on along the minus strand of CBDUIU010000135.1, from coordinate 123 downwards.
TTGTGTAGATTTGGAAGGTCTCGGAAAAATTGCCCGGCAATATAATCGGATTAGCGCTGTGGATAATACTTTCTGCACGCCATACCTACAACAACCTTTCAAGTATGGCATTGATTTTATCGT
>CBDUIU010000134.1:0-8416 GCA_965367335.1 uncultured Saprospiraceae bacterium | reverse complement strand
ATCAGTACCCAGCTGATGTGATGTGATTCTAAATCCCATACGGAAACTTTAAGGCGAATGACGTTCTGCATAGCAGTATCATGCAGTAAATTCATTAAAGCAGGAATAGTCATAACCTTACGGCTATCTATTTCATTGGTACGGATGGTAAAACGCTCTTCGTAATAATGCTCCTTGTGCAGCATAACTGTGGGGGATGAATGTTCCATTAGAATTTTGATTATTTACAAGAGGTACAAAAGAAAACTTTAAGGCTCATAAAATTAAATAATCCATGTCTTCCTATTGTAATATATCCTATTTTTATTAGGCCTACAATTATCCCTTCCATTCATCATCCACTTTCCGATCCGGAATTTCTAAAAAAGCCTCAATTTCTTGTTCAACGTATAAAGCTTGATCCGGATGATGTAAGCCTTTAATAATTTTAACCCTTTTATGATCCTTCAATTCAACTACCACTGCGAAGGCATGATTAGGGGTACCATTAGATTTACTAGCAACGTACTTTTCTACAAATACTTGCTTGATATCCTGCACCGGAATATCCCGATCCGGATAAAACGGTAAAGGTAATGGCTTATGTTCAATGTGTAATCGGTATTCATTTACTGTTAGGAAGGTGGTATTAATCAAGCAGGTAAAAACGTAATAAGCTAAACACAACCCGATTATTAAGTGTACACTAAGTCCCATCAATATCCCGAGTTCTCCTGAGATAATTGCTCCTATGGCAAAGGGTAACAAAATGCCATTCCAAAAAATAGTGAAAAATAGTAAAAAACCAAGGGAGCTCGTTTTCCTCCACTTCATTATAATCTCCAATTCGCTACGCAATTTCAACACCTCCATTTCATTTGGCATAAACACTTCTGGCTTGTTCCGTTCGAATACAGGGAGCTCTGCTTGAATTGAAAAGACTGCATGACAATGGCTACATTTTGCCAAAGCCAAATCGATATTGATATCCTTAGAATGTATAGCCGTAGAACAACTCGGACATTTGACGTGAGTAAAGGCTGTTTTGGTTAGCGTTGATTCCTTTAGAGGTTTCATATTCAAAATGCTTCCTTAACAAAAATTTTAAGCTCAGATAAGGTAAAGAAGAAAAGAAGTTCGCCAGATAAACAAATCTACTAAAAAATCCTGCCATTCTTCTTTATATTTGCTTTCATGTTACGTACCGAAAACTTAAGCTTCAGCTATGGCAATCAACCTCCATTTCGATTTCCTGATATTTCTTGTAAAAAAGGAGAACAATGGTTATTACTTGGACAATCCGGTAGTGGAAAAACTACCTTTTTAAATTTATTAGGTGGTTTAGCTAAACCAACTCAGGGAAAAATATTTATCGGAGAGAAAGACATCACCACGCTTTCTGGTTCTGCGCTTGATCACTTTCGCGGACAACATATCGGGATTGTTTTTCAAACATCTCATTTTGCAAGAGCGCTAAGCGTTGTTGAAAATTTACTGCTAGCCCAATACCTGGCCGGAGTAAAACCCAACACTGATCGTGCAAAAAAATTACTAGAAAGGTTAAACCTTGGCCACAAATTACATGCCGCCACAGAAAACCTCAGCCAAGGTGAACAACAACGTGTAGCCATAGCTCGGGCGTTAATGAACCACCCTGACGTCATCCTGGCAGATGAACCAACATCCGCATTGGATGATCAAAACAGCTCGGAAGTTATTCGCTTATTGGGACAACAAGCTGCCGAAGAACAAGCGACGCTCCTAATTGTTACACATGATACTCGGCTAAAAAGCGAGTTTGAGAAAAGGATTTTGTTAGAAGAACAAGGCTTTACCGCTTCCTAAAAAAGAATACGCAATATGAATTTGTTACACCTGAGTTGGAAAAACCTGAGTTATAAGCCGCTCTCCATGTTGCTAAGTCTATTATTGTTTGCATTAGGCACCGGATTAATCGCCTTACTTTTATTATTAAATAATCAGCTGGAAGATAAATATGAAAAGAACCTGGCAGGTATCGATTTAGTAATTGGTGCAAAAGGAAGTCCTTTACAGTTGATCCTATGTAACATGTTCCACATTGATGCACCAACCGGTAATATTGCCATTAAAGAATCTCGCGCTTTTCTAAACCCTAAACACCCTTTGATTCGACTGGCAGTTCCTTTATCCTTAGGGGATAGTTATAAAGGTTATCGAATAGTCGGTACGACTCATCGCCTGGTGGACTCTATTTATAACGGAACACTCTCAGAGGGAAAACTTTGGGAGAACAATATGGACATTACTCTGGGCGCAGAAGTAGCAAAGCAATTAAAGCTCAATCTTGGTTCTACTTTTTACAGCGCTCATGGCTTTGCAGACGATGGCCTGAATGTGCATGACCACGGTACTCCATTTAAAGTAACAGGCATTTTGCAAGCAACCGGGACGGTACTTGACCAATTGATACTAACTAACACAAGCAGCATCTGGGCCGTTCATGATCATGAAGACGACAAGCCTAAAAGTGAAAAAGAAACAGCAAAAGCACAACCGACAATTACACCTCAAAAGGAAGAACCCCACGAACATGACCATGAACATGAAGGGCATGATCATGCTGATGAGGAAGGTCATCAGCATGAGACCAATATTGTCTCAGAAGCACCACCGCCAAATAAACCTTTGATTGAAGAGCTTGATAAAGATATTACTGCTATTTTAATAAAATATAAAAACCGGACAAGTTGGCGAGCCTTAAATATGGCTAGAAATGTCAATGAGAATACTAATTTACAAGCAGCTTCTCCGGCCATAGAGATGACACGATTGTTTCAGTTGATGGGTAACGGTGAAAAGTTATTAAGAGCACTAGCCGTTATTATTGTTTTTGTCTCTGCACTTAGTGTTTTTATTTCTCTTTACAATTCGTTGAACGAGCGTCGATATGAACTAGCTTTAATGAGGGTAATGGGCGCCTCCCGTGCAAAGCTATTTGCCTTAATAATTTTCGAAGGTGTATTGTTATCCTTTCTAGGTCTACTAATCGGTTTGGTATTAGGGCATCTTGGAATGGAGATACTAGGAGGGGCGATGGAAGAAAGTTATCGCTATCGGTTTACCGGATGGAAATGGCTAAAAGAAGAATGGCTATTATTAGTTGGATCTTTAGTAATTGGTTTTGTAGCAGCTTTGATTCCTGCAATTCGGGCTTCAAAAACAGGAATCGCAGCAACTTTAACTGAAGCTTAGATTGTACGTAGCGCATTCTTAGCCGGTTCTTTAATAAACTAATTTAACGCTTTCTTAGTACCATTCCTTCGTAAAATGTTCTAATTTTGATCTAAATATTATTAGGGGTTTTCTTTACGCTTTTAGCATTTATCAATATGAAAAATATCATTGCATTCATTGTCGGAATTTTGATTTTAAGTATTTCCAATACAGCTTTAGCCCAAATGGATGCAGAGACGGATAATGTGTGGAAAACACTAGGGAAAATCACGTTTCGTAAACAGTATGATGAAATGATGGGATTTAAAGTTGATGTCCCCGTGTTTAGCGAGGAGGTTCAGGCTTTGGCAAACAAAGAAGTGACCCTGGAGGGATATATCATTCCTGTTGACGGTTACAAAAGCCATTCTGAATTTGTCTTTTCTGCCTTTCCCTATAATATGTGTTTCTTTTGCGGTGGAGCTGGGCCGGAGACAGTAATGGAAGTAACGGCAACCAAACCAATCCAATATTCCGCTGAATCCATTAAGATTAAAGGCAAATTACACTTGAATGATAAAGATATTAATAGTTTAATCTATTCTTTGACTGAGGTTGTGTTAGTTGAAAAATAACCAATCGCGCTAATTTTACTTCCTCCTATTAATCCTCACCAAGCTTTTTCCAGAAACGAAAATCAAGGATCCACAAGATTACGAATGGGGCCATTCGAGAGAGACTTCTCAGGATTCTGCTGGTATTTTATGGCCCACCGGGCAAATATTACACTAAAAATTCGCTCTTAAAGCGCTTTCCTTCTTCATATCACCATTTTTTTCTATTTTTAGAACCTAACTTGATTCGCGATTGAATCAAGAGAATCAAATTCGTAAACAAAAAACTAACGATCATGGGATTTTTTGATTTTCTGCGGAACTTATTTGGCTCCGCATCTAAAGCCGCTGCAGACGTTGCCGATAAGGTAGAAGATGTAGCTGGAGACGTGATAGAAAAAGCGGCTGATGTAACCGAAGGAGTTGGAGGTAGTGTTCTGGAAAAAGCCGGAGGGGCCTTTGAAGGGTTAAAAGATATGGCTGAAGCAGTAGGAGAAAAAGTAGGTGACATGGTTGAAGATGCCAGTGAAGTCGCAACTTCTGTGGGAGGTACTGTTTTAGAAAAAGCCAGTGATGTAATGGATAGCGCTAAAGACATAGCTGGTGATGCGATGGATAAAGCTAAAGACATGGCCGGGGATGCCATGGATAAAGCTAAAGATGTAAGTGAAGTGGTTAAAGACAAAGCCGGAGATGCGATGGATAAAGCTAAGGACATGGCCGGGGATGCCATGGATAAAGCTAAGGATGTAAGTGAAGTGGTTAAAGATAAAGCCGGAGATGCCGTGGATAAAGCCAAGGACATGGCTGGTGATGCCATGGATAAAGCTAAAGATGTAGGTGAAGTGGTTAAAGATAAGGCCGGAGATGCTGTGACTAAAGTCAAAGATACGGCAAGTGATGCTGTTGATTCGGCAAAAGACGTCGCGAGCACCGCTGCCGGCACTGCGAGTAATATTGCTGAAGGAGCAAAAGATGTTGTGAGTGGAGCCGTTGACAAAGCAAGTGATGTTGCCGGGGATGTTGTTGAGGGGGGTAAAAATACTGTTGGCGGAGCAGTTGAAACAGTTAAAGATGTTGCTAGCGATGCCGTTGATAAAGCTAAAGATACCGCAGCAGATGTAGTAGATAAAGCTGGTGATGCCACAGAGGAAGCTAGAGATGTAGCGGGCAAAGCGACTAAAAAGGGTTCTGAATCCTTTTCGGATCTCGTAGACGACGCTAAGGATGCTTTGTCAGGCTTTAAGGGTGGCGATGGAGATGCTTAATCTCTCGATACTTCGGATTAAATTATATATACTTAATATGAGGCCACCTAAATAGGTGGCCTTCTGTTTTCTGATTCCTACCATTCCAACCTGAAGAATCACAAAATGATAAAGAACCTTGTTTCTTACATCAACACACAATCATGTTTCAATCAAATCTATTTGAAGGGCAAATCGCATTGGTAACTGGTGGCGGCAGTGGGATTGGTTATCGTATTAGTGAGCAGCTATTAAAATTAGGTGCTACCGTATACATCGCGGCACGCAAAGAAGAAAGGCTAAAAAGTGCTGCGGAGAAATTAAGTACATGGGGTACTTGTTATTATCAAACTTGTGACATTCGTGACAATACATCCATTCAATCCCTAGCAGATCACATCAAAAATACATCAGGCAAACTGGATATCCTGATCAATAATGCCGGGGGGCAATTTCCTTCATTAGTGGAAGACTTGAGCACAAATGGCTGGAATGCCGTGATCAACAACAACCTGAACGGTACTTTCTATATGACACAGGCGATGGCCAAAACTTTTTTCATTCCCCAGCAATCTGGCAGTATCCTCAATATCATTGTTAATATTTATCGAGGATTTCCAGGCATGGCACACACCGGTGCTGCTCGTGCGGGTGTCGATAATTTGACTAAATCCTTAGCCGTCGAATGGAGTAAATATAATATTAGAATTAATGCCGTTGCACCGGGAGTCATACAATCCACCGGATTGGAAAACTACCCGGAGTCCATGCTCAAAGACATTTCCAAAACCATTCCGATGAAGCGATTGGGTAGTACGGAAGAAGTAGCCTGGCTAGTACTTTTTCTAGCGGGGCCAATGGGTTCTTATATCACAGGGGAAACGGTATATATTGATGGTGGGCAGCGTTTGTGGGGGCATATTTTTGAATTGTGACAGGCATTTGGTTTGGCCTTAAGTTTGCTTATACCCTCGCAGACTAACCTAACGTACCATAACATGACTGTAGCCCACGCAGATATTGCCTTTATCCAATACATGACCCACCCAATAGAGAAGCCTATTAAAACACCACTTGCCTATTTTTACCAATGGGAGCAACGGACTCCAAATGAAATCTTTCTTCGGCAACCTATTGGTAAGCAATGGATTGAAATGAGTTGGCTGGAAGTCGGTACTCAGGCCCGTAAACTAGCTAATTTTTTAATTCAACAATCATTACCACCAAAAAGTCATATTGGTATTTTTTCGAAGAACTGTTATGAATGGATTATTACGGATCTAGCTATCATGATGAGTGGTCATATTTCCGTCCCTTTTTATCCTAACCTAACTCCTGATCAATTAAGAGAAATCGTTGAGCTTAGTGATATATCAATGTTATTTGCCGGGAAACTAGATAACTGGGATGAGCATAGCAGGGCGATGCGTGCTTCGATGCCAATTGTTTCTTTTACCCAGTATTCAGGAAATGCCACTATATCATTTCCGAATTATCGCTGGGAGAATATTCAAACAGAGTATACACCCATTATCGGAAAGCCGATGCCGGAAATGGAAGATATTTGGACTATTCTTTTTACTTCCGGCACAACTGGCAGCCCGAAAGGAGTGATCCATACTTATGAGACCGTCTCTAGTCTAATCGAAAACGAACGACAAGAGGATTCTTTAAGGATATTTGGTACAGAGCAAAATCGCTTTTTTTCTTATCTACCGCTTAATCATATAGCCGAACGGGTCATTGTAGAATTAGCCGCTTTATTTACCGGTGGTAGTATTTCTTTCGCAGAGTCTATCCAAACTTTTCCAGAAAACCTAAGAGAAGTACAGCCTACTTTGTTTATGGCGGTACCGCGTATCTGGGAAAAAACCCAACAGCGGGTTTTAGATAAATTCCCAAATACTTTGTTGCAACTGCTACTGCTAATTCCTGGTTTGAGCAGCAAAGTGAAAGAGAAAATTAAATATGAACTAGGCTTGAGCAATACGCGGGTTTTGCTAACCGGTGGTGCGATGATTTCAGAAAAGATCATCTCCTGGTTCAATGGACTAGATATAGATATTCAAGAGGTATATGGCATGACGGAAAACTGTGGCGCCTGTTCTTTGAAACGAAAAGGCGTAATTAACACTAATACAGTTGGGCAGCCACTACGGCAAGTAGAAATTAAAATAGCGCCTGGATCAGGAGAGATCCTTATGCGAGCACCTTGGGTAATGAAAGGTTATTATAATGATCCTGAAAAAACAGCTGAGGTGCTTCGCGATGGCTACTTACATACTGGTGATCAAGGAGAGTTAACTCCAGATGGCTCTTTAAGAATTCTTGGCCGGGTTCAAGACACTTTCAAGTCTGCTAAAGGCAAATATATTATTCCAAATCTCATTGAAAACTATTATAATAAAAGTGATTTGATTGATCAGGTATGTGTTGTTGGCTTAGGAATTCCACAGCCCTTAGCTTTAGTTATTCTTTCTAAAAAAGGAAACGCATTAAGTGCGGAAGAAGTGAGTAAGTATTTTTTAAAATTAAGAGAAACAACGAACATCCACTTAGCGGATTATGAAGCGATAAAAAACATTGTTATCATGAAAGAGCCCTGGACAATCAATAATCATATACTTACTCCAACTCTAAAAGTTAAACGTAATCATTTGCATCGAAAATACCGTGATTACCTCTTACATTGGTATGATAGTAATGATGGTGTCGTTTGGGAATAAAGAGAAAATTACATAAAAATAAAAAAAGGTGTGCTTATCTATAAGTCCACCTTTTTTTATTTTGACCTCATTCCGAAGAAATTGGTTTCCAATTTTAATATTATTTTATCTTCATATTTGAGAAGGTAGCTTTACACCTAAGAAATGATAACAATGTCCTAGTTGATTTAATCAATTACTCAAATATCCTCAATAAATTCTTGGACAAACACAATTTTAACACTTTTTTATTACCCCCTCATTTTCAACTAAATACAACACAATAACAATATATAGTTACAAACATCTGGATAATTTTTGTGGAATTTCCTGATGGTTGCGTCCTTATAGGCAAACGGGCACTTCAAGGCAAGTGCTTTATCATTAACCATTAAGCGCAACACAACATGAAAGAAGTATTTCTACATTACCTCTGGCAGACTCGCCGTTTTGATCAAAAGGAAATGAAAACGACTACCGGCCAAAACATAACCATCCAGGAATGGGGACATCTTAACCACTATGGTGGCCCTGATTTTCACCAAGCTAAAATTTGCCTTGATGATATTGTCTGGGCCGGGCAAGTAGAACACCACGTCAAAGCATCAGAGTGGTATACTCATGGCCACCAAAATGACGAAGCTTACGAGCAGGTGATCCTTCACGTAGTCTACGA
>CBDUIU010000133.1:0-8430 GCA_965367335.1 uncultured Saprospiraceae bacterium | reverse complement strand
GGTGTAGGTAGTCCAGGAGTAGATGTAACTTGCACACTTAATGGTACCTTGATTCAAACGGTGGTCAGCCCTTTCACTGCCTTTGGCTGTGAAGCTGCTTGTCAATCTGTAAGTTTTACGCTTACTGATCTTTCCGGCATTCCCGGTTATGTTTATAGCGGGAATAATTTATTAGAAATTTCGGCTACTGCAACTGGAAGCATGTGTGCCTTTTATGCAGAAATTGACATTCTTACGGGGGTACCCCTTCCGGTTGAACTACAATCTTTCACAGCTAAGCAAAAAGGATACATCAATACATTAAGCTGGCAAACAGCTACTGAGATTGATAACGAAGGATTTTACATCGAGCGCAGCACTGACGGTAAAGGCTGGAAAGAAATTGGTTTCGTAGCAGGTGCGGGTACATCTTTTACTGGAGAAAAATATCAACATGCCGACATGGCTCCACTTAAAGGGATTAACTATTACCGACTAGTCCAAATGGATTATAATGGTCAGGTAGAGATCAGTCAAGTGGTTTCCGTTAATTATAAAATGAGCGAGGAAACTGCATTTTCCATTTTCCCTAATCCCAGCCATACGGGTAAAGTGAATATGAACTATACCTCAAATATCAATGAGGAGGTTTCTATCAGGATTTACAGTCTCACCGGAGAATTATTGATCCATGAGATCAGGTCCGTTGTCGATGGAACGAATAACCTGAGTTTCGACCTAAGCGAGATCGGCACCGGACTTTTTGTTGTCAAAATGGACAACCGGGATCAGCCGTTTGTGCAAAAGCTTTTAATCCGGTAGTTACATTTTTAGGAGATGGTTAATAGGGAGTTGGAATACTAATCTTAAACGCAACTCCCTATTAATTGTCCATTTGAGAAGACCTTTTTAAACACAATTCAGAGATATGAAAAAGCTACACTTCATCATACTTAAAAGTGAGATCGCGGATGATCATCTCTTGTGGGTTAAGGCATGTGAAGCAATGGCCGATCAAGTCAGCTGGAAGGTAGTTGACATCACCAAATCGACCTGGCTTCAGGAAGTAAAGCGGGAGCCGGTTGATGGCTTATTAGCCAACCCACCCGACCTAAGCAATGCTTACAAGTCAATGTACGATGAACGGGTACGGATCCTCCATCAAGTATGTCGCATTCCAGTCTACCCTTCTCTGGAAGAACTTAAAATCTACGAGAATAAAAAATACCTGTCGTACTGGTTAGCAGCTAATGAATTTCCGCATCCAACGACTCATGTTTTTTATGATAAAAAAGAAGCCCTTGAATTTATTCAGACGGCCGAGCTACCCATTGTGGGCAAGACAAATATCGGGGCTTCCGGTCGCGGGGTAAAGATTATCAAAACCAGGGCTGATTTAACATCCTATGTCAATGATATTTTCTCGGGTGCAGGTACCAAACGCAATGTTGGACCGAACTGGCGCAAAAAAGGATTTCTAAAACGGGTGTTAAAAAAGCTTAAAGACCCTGAATCATTCCAGGCCAAGCTTCGCCAATATCAACATGAGCGCGCTGAGATTCAGAAAGAATATGTCATTTTACAGGCATTCATCCCCCATGAATTTGAATGGAGATGTGTTCGCATCGGTGATTCCTTTTTTGCCCATAAAAAGTTGCTCAAAGGAGAAAAAGCCAGTGGTAGTTTGCTCAAAGAATATGACAACCCACCTCTAGCCCTTTTTGATTTTGTCAAAAAAGTAACAGACAAAAGGAAATTCCTGTCTCAGGCCGTAGATATTTTCGAGGCACCCAATGGAGACTATTTGATCAACGAAATGCAATGCATCTTCGGACAATCGGATCCTTATCAGATGCTGGTAGATGGAACGCCTGGCCGATACAAAAACATTGGCGGTAGCTGGATATTTGAAGCCGGTGATTTTAACCAGCTTGAAAGTTTCTTGTTACGGTTACAACATTTTACCCAATTACTCCAACAGCAACAAACAAGCCCTGAATATCATAAACTCACTTGAATCCATGAAAGTACTTTTTATCTGTAGCGGCAATAATGAGCATTATGAGATTGCTCCTTTTATCAAAGCCCAGGGAGAATCGCTCGAAAAAGAAGGAGTAGAATTGGACTACTTCTTAATCAAAGGGAAAGGGCTGGTGAATTACCTGCGTAATGTTCCCCGGCTCATCAAACACTTACGAGCCCATCCGGTAGATGTGATTCACGCACATTATTCCCTTTGTGGCATGGTTGCTATTTTGGCAAGCAGAAAAATTCCGGTCATTGTTTCTTTGATGGGAGACGATGCCTTAGGTACGCCCGACAAAAACGGACGATTGACGATGAAGAGTTATGTGATCAAAATGCTCACAAAAATGATCCAGCCTTTTACAAAGGGCTTGATTGCCAAGTCTCCGGAGATTTTTGCCACCATCACCAACAAATCCAAAGGATATATTATTCCCAACGGAATTCAGTTAGATAAATTTAATATTAAACCGGCCGATTATCGTGGACAATTAGGCTTAGCTAAGGACAAGACATACGTACTATTTATTGCCAATCCCAATATACCTCGAAAAAATGTCGCCTTAGTGAAAAAAGCCCTGCGCATTCTCAGCCGTCCCGAGGTGGAACTCCTTACTGTTCACAAGGTACCTCATGCAAAAGTTCAAGCTTATCTGAATGCTTCAGATGTATTTGTTCTTTGCTCCTTTATAGAGGGTTCTCCCAATGTAGTAAAGGAAGCCATGGCCTGCAATCGCCCTATCGTGTCAACCCGGGTAGGTGACGTAGAGCAGGTCATTGGCCAAACCTCCGGTTGTTACCTTTCCAGCTATGAGCCGGAAGATTTTGCCCGGCAACTGGAAAAGGCACTGGCTTTTTCTAAAACCCACAAAGTTACAGAGGGCCGCAAACACCTGATTGACCAGGGACTGGACAGCCGTACCGTGGCCTGGAAGATTATTGACATTTACAACAGTGCCTGCACGGAAAACAAACACCTGGTGCGAAAAACAGGGCCAGCAGCTTCGCATGAACCCGCACGCGCCTATTCAAACAGTTAAGTCTAGATTTACACAGCACCTAATATCAGTGAAACTAGTCGCTGATAACCCTAGTAACAGAACCACTTAAAACAACGAACTTACGATGTGTGGAATTGCAGGAATAATCAACTACCACCAACAGCCCGTCAGAGAACCACAGCTACAGCACATGATGGACTGTATGCGGCACCGCGGGCCAAATGACGAAGGAACGTTTATCGATCAGTCTCTTGGCTTTGGTTTCGTCCGATTGAGCATCATTGACCTCAGTGCTGCCGGACATCAGCCAATGCGCTCGGAAGATGGTCGCTATACGCTTATCTTCAACGGTGAGATTTACAACTATATCGAACTAAGGGCAGAGCTAAAACAGCTGGGTTACCGTTTTCGCACACAAACGGATACGGAGGTTTTATTGACGGCTTACCGGGCCTGGGGAAAAGACATGTTGGATCGGATTAATGGGATGTTTGCTTTTGTCGTATACGATCAGCAACAGCATCAAGTCTTTGCTGCCCGGGATCGTTTTGGCATTAAGCCTTTTTATTATTATTTCGACAATGAGCGTTTTATCTTTGCTTCCGAAATAAAACCGATTTTAAGGGTCTTAGGAAAAAAACCAACCCCGGACCAAAACAGCTTATTCGATTTTCTGCTGTTCAACCGGACTGATCAGACCGAGCGTACGTTTTTTAAAGAAATAAAAAAATTGAATCACGGTCATTGCTTCACCCTTTCCACAAAGGCAGGAACGCAACCCGGAAATCATTTCTACATCCACCGTTGGTACGATATACGGCAACGCATACAAACGCCATTTACCGACAGTCAAGGCTTTGCCGAGCAATTCAGAGCTTCTGTTAAGTTGCGCTTACGTAGTGATGTCCCCGTTGGTGTTTGTTTAAGCGGCGGATTGGATTCCTCCAGCATCGTGTCTGTCTTGTTAAAAGATTTTGCAAAACATGACTTGAATACTTTTTCTGCTGTTTACGGACAAGGAAAGTTTGGAGATGAATCCCAATTTATTGACTTGTACCGCTCGCAGCTGAAGAACATGTATTTTACTACGCCGGATGAGCATAGTTTAATGTCAGATATTCCGGCGTTTGTCACGGCGCACGAAGAACCGGTACCCAGCACCTCACCTTATGCACAGTATAAGGTCATGCAATTAGCAAGGGAGCACGTCACCGTTACCCTCGATGGACAAGGGGCAGATGAAGCGCTGGCAGGATACCATTATATCTTTGGCTTCCAGTATAAACAGTTATTGCGTCAGGGGAAAATCGGCAGACTACTCTCTGAAATGGTCTGGTACTATCGCAACCACCGATCCACCTATGGATTAAAGAGTTTTTTATTTTTCCTTTTACCGAAAGCGCTACGTACGCGGGTACGGGCGGCGGAAAAGGGTTACGTAGATTCGGATTTCTACCAGGCTTATGCCAGTCAGGATACGATTGCCGGCAAATTATATGGTTCGGTAACTTTACAAGAAGCACTCATTAATCATTTTGAGTATAAACTTGAACACCTGCTTAAATGGGAAGATCGCAATTCCATGAAATTTTCCATTGAAGCGCGGGTTCCTTTTCTGGATCATCGTTTGGTTGAACAAACACTGTCCTTACCGGATAATCTAATCATCAATCAAGGCATGACCAAGCATATCTTGCGGGAAGCCATGAAAGGCTACTTACCCGAAGCCATTCGGCTGCGGAAAGATAAAACCGGCTTTGGCACGCCTCAGGATGAATGGTTCCGCAGTCCGATTTTCAAACCTTATATCTTAGATTTGATCCACTCTCCTTCCTTTGCCCAACGAGGCCTGGTTGATGTCAAGAAAGTCCAACAGCTTTACCAGCGTCATTTGAAAAAGCAAGGTAACTATGCTAAAGAAATCTGGAAGTGGATTCATCTGGAAAATTGGTTTCGGGAATTCATTGATGCAAAGCAGTTTGTAGAAGAAGAAAAACACCGAAAGATTCTTGTTTGATCTACTATGACTGAGAGAAGCGGTCTTCCATCAATAAAAAAGATACATACATTGGCCTTTACCTTTAACAGGCAAGATACCTGATGACCCAACAGTCATCTCCTACTATTTCTCATGTTAACTCGCGTTTAACTAGATTTCACCCCATCATTCCTACCCTATGAACATTATTCGATACGACAATTATTCGACCTTTTCGGAGAGTCCTCATGTTATCAGCACTACTGGCTTTTTAGGACAACATTCAAATTCGAATTTCTTTCAGAGCCCCGCATTCTTTGAATTTATTGGTGCGATTCCGGGTTATCAACCTAAGTTATGGCTGGCAGTTGACGAACAGGAGCAGGTTGTTGGTACCTTGTTAGGTGTATTACAGTCAAATGGAAAACATTTGAAGTCCTGGCTTTCTCGTCGGATGATCTGCTGGGGAGGACCTCTGGTTCTCGCAACTGACTCTAAACAACCGGAGACCATTACGGAAAACATCCTACAGGCTTTTCAACAAGATACGACTAAGTGGGCAATCTATGCGGAGTTCCGTAACTTCCACGATACGGAGCATCAACGTGCAACATTCACTAAGCTAGGATTCACATTTAAACCACATTTAAATTTCCTGGTAAAAACAGATGAGCAGAGTGCAGTAAAAAAACGCATGAGTAGTAGCCGTTGGCGGCAAATAAAGTCTACCTTAAAATTGGGCGCAACTATTGAAGAACCCCAACACGAAGTAGACGTCCGTGATTTTTATCAGATCCTTCAGCAACTATACCAGGAAAAAGTAAAAAAGCCCTTACCACATTATGAGCTGTTCAAAAAGTTCTGGCTGTCGAAATTGGCAAAGGTTTTTGTGATAAAATTTGAAGAGGAAGTGGTAGGCGGAATCCTATGTCCGATCTACGAAGACCAGGTAATCTACGAATGGTACGTCTGTGGAAAGGACGGTATGATCAAGGGACTCTATCCAAGTGTTTTAGCCACCTGGGCGCCAATCCAATATGGCCTGGACAATGGATTAAAACATTTCGATTTTATGGGTGCCGGAAAACCAAATGAGGATTATGGAGTAAGAGAATTTAAAGCCCGCTTTGGTGGAGAAGAAGTCTGTTATGGCCGGTATGAAATGATTTTAAACCGGCCCTTATATCAAGTGGGAAAGCTGGGCTTACAATTGTATAAAAAGATTAGTTAGGATAGAAAAGTAATTATTACAATTTGAATGCCTTTGGGTATTCATATTCTTCATCAGACGACATCGAACAACACATGCGCTTCTTATTTGATATAGGTCATCCGGGACATGTACACCTGTTTAAGAATCTGGCAAACCGATTACTGACGGAAGGGCATGATTTATTATTCACCTGTCGGCAGAAAGAATTTGAAATCGAATTGCTTGAAGCAGCAGGACTCCCCTATCTGAGTTTTGGCAAACATTACAAAACCTTGCCTGGCAAAATCTGGGGGTTGATCCGTTTTGATTTCCAGATGGTACGTGCCGCCAGACAATTTCAACCGGATGTCTTGATCAGCCATGGTTCAATCTATGCCGCGCATGCAGCCTGGTTTATTGGCAAACCACATCTTTCTTTAGAAGACTCTGGTAATATGGAGCAGATCAGATTATATCGTCCATGCACGGATGTCATTCTAACACCCGACATCTTGCCGGAGGACTTAGGTTCCAAGCAAATCCGGTATGCCGGTTATCACGAACTAGCCTACCTTCATCCTAATGTTTTTCGTCCGGATGAAGCCGTCTATCAATGGCTGGGATTAGCGACAGGAGCACCCTTTGCGATTATTCGTTTTGTCAGCTGGAATGCCACTCATGATGCCGGGCACCGTGGATTGTCCAATACGGATAAACTGGCGCTGGTAGAAAAATTAGCCAATCGGATGCCGGTGTTTATCTCTTCGGAAGCTCCTTTGGATAAATCTCTACAGCCTTATCTGTTCAAGCTACCACCAGAGCAATTACACCACGCCCTCAGTGCTGCGCGCATTGTAATCAGCGAAGGAGCTACTATCGCATCTGAAGCAGGAGTGCTGGGGACACCAACGATCTATATCAATACGATTGCTCGTTCTTATTGCCAGGAGCAAGAACAATACGGCTTAATTTTTAATACAGCCGAGTCTGAAAAAGTCTTTGATTTAGTGGATCAAATTCTGGCAACCGATCGAAGTGTCTACCAACAACGACAAAAGGCATTATTAGCAAACAAGGTAGATGTTACCGCTTATTTATATGATTTTATTCGAAACCGATATCTGAATAAGAGGAGAAAGCAGAACGAGAAAATATCGGTAAACCCTAATGCCCTCGGCACAGACTAACGAGGAGGTCCGTTCTACTGAGCGGAGCCTGAGGGCACATCAAACTATGGAATTGTGTTTTTTATTGGTTGTCTCCCCATACTTGGGGAGGCGACCCTTCTTCCCTTTTACAGGGAAAGGCCTATTATAATAATACGACTTTTTTTTGAGATTGTTGCTTTTACCTGGTGAAGAGTGACTTTAGGATTCTTAACTGAGCAGTTATTTAGTACATGTTAGCAAAAATTAACAAGGCGGTACAACGAACCTGGGCGAATATCAGCTATCGCAAGCGGGTAGACCTTCGCCTTAAGGCACCGGTCATCTCTTTTACTTTTGACGATGCTCCGGCATCTGCATTTGTAAACGGAGGAGGCTTGTTACACGAGTTCGGCTATCGTGGGACTTTTTACGTTGCTCTTTCTTTCTTACAAAAAAACAGTGAGCAAATTCACTTCGACACCCAACACTTACACATTGCCCGACAGCAGGGACACGAGCTTGCTTGTCATACCCATGACCACCTTGATGTTTCCCAGGTTAACATGTCCGTACTGAAAAAAGATATCACGGCTAATCAACAGGAGATAGATCAGGTGATACCTGGTTATGCTTTTCGAAATTTTGCATTTCCATTTGGTGCTCAGACACGTAGTAGCAAACAATGGTTAGCATCGCAGTATCGCAGTGCCAGAGGGAATCGCCATGGGATCAATCGGGGGCAGGTAGACCTCATGAATTTGAAAGGCATTCGGTTATACGAACAAAAAAACAGCCTCGACACCATTCAACAAAGTATTGATGAAGCCATTAAAAATAATGGCTGGCTTATTTTTTACACTCATGCCGTGGAGAATCCGGCAACAGCAGACGGTTGTTCTCCTGCTTATTTCAAACAAGTTTTAACAATGTGTAAGCAAAATAATTTGCGGGTGATGCCCATTGATGAAGTATTGTATTTGGTTGGAAAAGGGCAAAGAAAGTTACATCAATAGACTTGTACTGGTCGAGCTGGTCGAGCGAAATGAGAAAAATTTTATTCAGGACAAGGTAAATTTTGCAGGCATAGCCAAAGCTACGGCGAACAAA
>CBDUIU010000132.1:0-8436 GCA_965367335.1 uncultured Saprospiraceae bacterium | reverse complement strand
TTTATTGTTTCCAGAATTAATATGCTGAAAAAGCCTACTTCTACATATGTAGATTTTGTGAAAAACACACCAGTTGTACCTCTACAGACTCCGGATAAAAAAGAATTGATTGATCAATAAACGAAAAAAACGAATGATGAACGAAAAAGAAGGCGTACAGGGGGTGTCCTCCCTTGAATTACTCAATAATGACTTTATTCAACTTAATATAAAAGAGCGGATCAAAAGGTTATTTGAAATGTATAAGCCGGAAGATATTTTATTCACCTCTTCATTTGGAAGTGATGACGTTTTATTACTTCACCTGGTTGCCCAATTGAAGCCCGCTCTACCGGTATACTTCATTGATACTGGATTTCATTTTAAGGAAACTCATCAATATAAAGAAATTGTGTCGAGTTTGTTAGGGTTGAATGTGGTTGATTTGAATTCTACCCCGGAGGCAAAACGGATCTCAACTCGAAATCGATTATGGAAATCTTGCCCTGATCTCTGTTGCTTTTTAAATAAAGTAAGTGTGCTGGAGCCGCTCTTACGAAAACACAAGGTATGGTTATCTGGGATATATGGATACCAAACGTCTCAACGAGACAGGCAGCAGATTTTCAGTTACTGGAACGACCAGGTCAAAATTTTAAAATGTTGCCCATTACTGGATTTAACTGCTGAGGATGTGAAAGACTATAAAGCCAAATATCAGTTACCTATTCATCCTTTAGTTCACAAGGGCTATGCCTCTATTGGATGCCAGCCCTGTACGATTCGTGGAGCAGGCAGAAATGGAAGATGGACAGGACTTGAAAAAACGGAATGCGGACTTCATCACAGTTGATTTGGAAGTGCAACTCGTCATTGACTATAAAAAAACAGAAATGAATTTTAAAAATGGACAGTCTAAGAAGATCTCGGAATCGAAAGTAACAATGACGGAGATCGTATTGCCCAACGATACAAACCCCCTGGGCATTCTATTGGGAGGAAGGCTGTTGTATTGGATGGATATTGCCGCAGCTATTTGTGCCCAAAATCATGCAGAGACGATTACGGTCACTGCTTCAATTGATTCCATTTCGTTTGATGAATCGATTAAGATCGGGAATGTCGTGTACATTCATGCACAAGTGACTCGAGTTTTTAATACCTCCTTAGAAATTTTTGTAGAGGTGTTTAAAAAAGAAATTCATAACAGCATTAAGAAAAAAACGAATGAAGCATATTTTATATTTGTCGCCTTGGGCAAAACAGGAAAGCCAACTCCCATTCAACCGATTACCCCCGATAATGAAGAGACCCAACGATTATTTAATGGAGCCTTGGAAAGGCGTAACAATAGAGTTTCAAAAAAATAAATAATTATGATAAAAAAAAGAAGAGCGTGGGCAGAACCTTACAAGATAAAAATGGTTGAACTTATTTCGATAACCACTCGTAAAGAGCGGGAAGCTTTTATCAAAGCAGCAGGCTACAATACTTTTTTACTCAAAGCAAAAAACGTATATATTGACCTCCTAACGGATAGCGGTACTTCTGCTATGAGTGACCAGCAATGGTCCGCAATGATGACCGGCGATGAATCTTATGCAGGTAGTGAAGATTTTTATCAGATGGAGGAAGCTATTCAAAAATATTATGGTTATCAATACATTATTCCTACTCATCAAGGAAGGGCCGCTGAACATTTGATCTCGAAGATACTCATTCAGCCCGGTGACTTTATTCCGGGAAATATGTACTTCACCACTACCCGATTACATCAGGAGCTAGCAGGAGGCACTTTTGTAGATGTTATTATAGACGAAGCACATGATCCCGACAGTCATTTCCCCTTTAAAGGAAATATTGATATCCAGAAATTAGAAGATTTAATAAAAAAGGTGGGAGCAGAAAAAATTCCTTATATCTGCATTGCCACCACGGTGAATATGGCAGGGGGCCAGCCTATCTCTCTAAGTAACCTGCAAGCTGTTCGAAAAATGGCTTCAAAACATGACATTAGAATCGTTCATGATATGACTAGAGTGGCTGAGAATGCCTATATGATTCAACAACATGAGGAAGGTTTTCGTAACAAAACAGTTGCAGAAATAGTGCGGGCGATTTGTGAGCAGACAGACATGGCTACCATGAGTGCTAAAAAAGATGCTTTGGTCAATATTGGAGGTTTTTTGGCGACCAATGACAGGGCAGTTTATGAGGAAGCCCGAAATCTTGTCGTGGTTTACGAAGGACTTCATACTTACGGGGGAATGGCTGGCAGAGATATGGGCGCGCTGGCCGTAGGGATCCAAGAGTCCATTTCTGATATTCATATCAAAGCTAGGGTAGGGCAGGTGCAATATCTGGGACAACAGCTAATAGATGCGGGAATTCCTATTGTCAACCCAATCGGGACGCATGGCGTTTTTCTGAATGCTAACAAATTCCTTCCACAATTAAAACAAGACCAATTTCCGGCTCAGGCTTTGGCTGCTGAGTTATACTTAGACTCTGGAGTGAGAGCCATGGAGCGAGGTATTGTTTCAGCAGGAAGAAATAAAGCGACAGGGGAACATAATTTCCCTGCATTAGAGTTGGTAAGACTTACTATTCCGAGAAGAGTTTATACACAAGCCCATATGGATGTAGTGGCGGATTCAGTCAAGCATGTTTATCAAAATCGTGAGAATGTTGTTGGGTTAAAAATGACATATGAACCTAAATATTTGAGATTTTTTCAGGCAAGGTTTGAGCAGTTGGAAGTTATGAAAAGCTGTTGTGTAACATTTTAATTGCTGTTGTTCAGTATTCTTAATTTAGGTATTTATATGTTCTTTTGTATCGTAATTTATGATACAGTCTTTTGATAACCTCATTTAGAAATGGATGCCAGATATTTTCTAATAAAACTTAGTAAAATGAAAATTGTTAAAATCGCGGATGTCGTGTTTCAATTTTTCCTTGTTGTTGGAAAAACATTTTCACAAAGTATTTCCTTTGGTGTGAGAGCAGGAGTAAGTTTTTTTTCTATGCAAATAAACATTCCCACCAATGCTTTCCCATGGTTCAGGATAGCATCTAGAACACCTGACAGGAATTGGCGTCAAGTAACCGCATCACTAAGCCCAAAAAATTGAAAACAACAACAGCTAATTAGATGATTTTGACATGGTCATCTTTGAGTATGTCTACGGCTGTTAACGGAAAAGAATCATGTCCATGTACTCCTTTTTCCTGAAGCCTTTTTTCCAAAAGTGGAAACAGGCTTTTTTCTTCTTTTTTGCATAGCCTCCCGGTCGGCTCATCAATAGACTCAAAGGAACAACTCAAATTTCAGCTTATGAGACCTATTAAACAATTCTATAGTTAATGTAAATCAAATACATTTCAACGTAGGTTTTGGTTAACAAAAGTTCGTTGAATGGTCACAAATGAAAGTAGGAGTACTGAGAGGGGTCAGAAAACAGCAATTTTTAACATATTCACCACAATCATGACCGTTGGCTTCATCAGTCTCCTCCACTGGTGTAATCGGCTTAAACACCTATCTGAACTGACTTTACGGCATGGGTATATTGATCATAAAACAAAAAAACCTACTCCATCATGGAGCAGGTTTTTAGTCTTAGAGGTCGGTAGCGGATTTGAACCGCTGTACGAGGTTTTGCAGACCTCTGCCTAACCACTCGGCCAACCGACCATATTCGGGTTTTGTCAAAACCGGGGCAAAGATAAGGGATTTTTTATAACTGTGCAGGGAAAATTTTCTCCTTTTCTTTGTTTCGGAATTTTATTATACGAGAAGGGAATCAAAAATGTTTTCCTAAAACCCAACTACTTTAACTTCCATTCGCTGATTAACCAAATGATCATTGCGCGTACATAAAACGCCATTGACACAATGGTTCAACGGCTTACTTTCACCATACCCTTTTGCACTTATTCGACCTTGAGCTATTCCATGTTTAATTAAATAATCAGCAGCTGCCTGGGCTCGGTAACGAGATAGGGCTTTATTGACGCCATCTTCACCAAAGCTTTCTGAATAACACCCAATCTCTATTTTCAGATCAGGATAATCTTTTAAGAGATAAATCAAACGATCTAATTCGTAACGAATAGATTCAGAAACTTGAAACACAAATTCGTTAAATGGGTATTTTACATTAGGAAGAACAAATGTCCTTCCTATAGCTAAAGTACTATTCGCTAACTCCTGCTCAATAGCGCCAAATGCATCAACAGTTTTTAAAGGTGCAGTTGGTTCTCTGAAAGGGCGGACTTCTTCAATAACTTCCGGTTCAAGACTTGGTTCTTTACCTGGATATACCTCAAAAGTTTGGGTAACGCTAGTATTGTCAGGAGCCTTTGTGTCTACTTTCGAAATAGTAGAAAGATCGTTGTTAGGGGATGTTGCAGGTGTTTCAGTAGTTTCTGATTCCATCGAGTCGTAAGCTTTCTCTTCAGAGGAGACGACATTTTCCTTAATCTCTTCCTTTTCGGTTACGGGCACTTCGTTATTTTGCTTTGGAGTAGCACCCATAATTTTTTCTGATGTATTTTTACTGGGAACGTCAGTTTCAATGTCTAAGGATTTATCCTGCTTTGACTGTGGCAGTATCCTTTCCTTTGTTGGTTGTTCACTGGCAATTGTTTCCTGAGGATTTTCAATTGCAGTATTTGTTTCCTTTTCCTCTAGTGGCAATGACTTAACTATAGGTTGTTTAGGGGAGGGAGTAGTATTGACTTCTTTTTGTTCATGTTTTTGGGTATTATCAATCTGAGGGTTTTCAATGGAAGCAATAGCCTCCTTAGCCTCATTTGATTTGGCAGGGGAATCAAGCGATACCTGTGTGTCTGCCATAATATCTTTATTGATTTCCGGTTGCTGCAAATCATTTTCAATGATCTGTGATTTATCGATTTCTACTTGTTCACTGGAATTCAAAAGTTCCTGAGTATCATTGTTTAATGATTGACCGTCATTAAAGGGCTCGTTACTGACCACTTCATTAGCAGGTTGATAAACCGCCTCAATAGGTGCGTCTTCACTATCAGGGCTGGTAAGCTCAGGAGAAATTTTGGCAGATTCATTTTCGGAAGGTATTGCAGTATCCACCAAGACCTTTTTTTTCGGGTCATCTTCAAACCGCACGAATATTTCTTCTTCCTCCAGAAGTGAAAACAAATAAATATCATCGTGACCTTTGTCGACAGCAGAACTAAAAAAACCTCCTCTTTCATCTTCGAATAAAAAGAAGGAAACATCATCTACGGATGAATTAACTGGGCGTCCCAAATTAAGTGGAGTGGTCCATTCACCGTCAGGTTTGCGTTTAGTGACAAAAAGATCAAACCCTCCGAAGCCAGGATGTCCTTTGGAAGAAAAAAACAAACGGCCATCTGCGTGGGCAAAAGGAAATCCTTCGTTTAGAGCGCTATTGACAATTGGCCCAAGATTAACAGGCTTCTTCCATTCGCCATTTGTTTTTCTTTCAGCCATGTAAATATCCGTACCCCCTAGTCCGCTTCTACGATCAGAGACATAATATAAGAATTGGCCATCGGGAGAAATAGCCGGGTGCATGTAATTATGCGTATTTTTACAAAAAGAGATCAGTTCAACATTTCGCCATTTACCATCTTTATCAGCGGTTGCGGAGTAAAGTTGCATAGGGTATTCGTCTGAAGAATTAGCGATTTTACTATTACGGCTAAAAACGGCATACTGCCCATCCGATGTGAAAGAAACAGGTCCGCTGTTGATATTTAGGTCGTTAAATTTTGGAGAAATAGATACGGGGATTTCGAAAGTACCATCAATGTTTTGAGCACTATAATAAATCATGGCATAATCACGACCCGTCCATCCTGACTTTTGCTTAAGAAATTTTGTCCCTTGACTGCGATCTGAGGTGAATGCAATTCCGTTCCGATAATATACAGGCGAAGAATCGTCAGTATTAGAGTTTTGGGTAAAATGTTTTTTACGAAACTTTGGAAAATAGGGCTGGATGGTATTTACCGCCTCACAGGAAGCAAGGAGCAAATGTGCTTTTTCGTCATCTGGTTTACGAGTAATATAACGCTTTAAATAATCCTTAGCATCATCGTATTTTTCGTTAGTCATTAAAGTCTCACTATAATAAAGTAAAACTTTATCGTTAAATCTTCCACTTTCGATGATTTCCTGATAAAGTTGTTCGGCCTTGTCCATTTGATTGGTTCTGCGGAAACAGTTGGCCAATTTAGTTTTGATGATCTTATTATCATCTTTTTTTAGCGCTTTTTGGTAAAGTGGTATCGCCTCAGAAAACTTATTAAGCTCATAGAGGCTGTTCGCTTTTTTAACCGTTCTGCTTTGGGCAAAAGTAGTTCCAATGGAAAAGATGAATATAGTGACTAAGAGGGTGAAATATTTCATGTCAATCGTTTTTGTTTCTATAACAGCTACTGCTATTATAGATACCCCAAAAATTATGCGAAAGTGGTGATAATGAATATGTTTAAGAAATGATTAATAAAACCATTACTTCCGGCATAAGCTGTAAATCATAACGAAGTTAGGTGATTGATACGTATAGATCAGAAAACAGTTCGAGAATGCTCACAAAATTCTTTTGTAACTGATTCTACCTATTCAATAGAAGGATAGGTAAATTAGCTTTACGACTTGGTTTTTCTCATTGCTGCAAGATACAACAAATTTGAATTATTTTAAACAGGGTTTATTTGCTTATATTTTTGGCAAATATTCCTTTTTTGTTTATATTGCTGAATAGACCATTTTGGGACAATTATTATTATATTTAAAGGTAAATGAATAAGTTGCTAACAAATTTCAGTTGTGCTTTTAAGTGATAGTCCCAATAAATTCAGTAGCATATTTATACATCTTAATTTCTAGTATTTAATGAATATTAATTTAGTTGTTGCTGGGAGTCAATTGGTTTCCTAAACAAATGTTGATAATTATGGGTAAAATGTATCTGTTAATAGCTTTTCCACATAGAAAATATGGATGGAAAGGGTTGTTAATACACAGGTTATCCACATTATTAACAATGTTATCCACATTTGTGGAAAACCAGTGATTTTATTGGTAATGCGTGAACAGATGGATTCTAAGTATATTTGCTAATTCTTGGTCTTTTAACCATTCCCAAAAAGCGTTAATCCAATTATTATGACGGAAGATAAGGATATAAAGGCGAATCGGCAGGGCTATCGTCGTCAGAAAAAAGGAGATGATCTCTCTGTCTATACCTTTGGAAAGGTTCAACCACAGGCCCTACCTTTGGAAGAAGCGGTATTGGGTGCTATTATGTTGGATAAGGATGCTTTGCCGGTGGTTTTGGATATTCTTAGATCAGATAGCTTTTATTCTGACGGACACAAGGCAATCTATAAGGCAATGCTCCGGCTTTTCGAAAAATCACAGCCGGTAGATTTGCTCACAGTTACCGAAGCACTACGTAAATCCGGAGAGCTGGAGATGATTGGCGGTCCTTATTATTTAGTTGAATTAACCAATCGCGTTGCTTCAGCTGCGAATATCGAATATCATGCGCGGATTATTTCCCAAAAACATATTCAACGCGAACTGATCCGCGTATCCACAAAGGTCATTAAAGATGCTTTTGAAGATACCACGGATGTGTTTGAATTGTTGGACGAAGCAGAGCAAGGCCTTTTTTCAATTACGGAACAAAACTTAAATCGAAGTTTTGATACCATGGGGTCCTTAACGACTCAGGTACTGAAGAATATAGAGGAGTTATCGCAAAAAGAAGAGGGACTTACCGGGGTGCCTACCGGATTTGTGGAATTAGATCGACTTACCTCTGGTTGGCAATCTTCGGACTTGATCGTTGTGGCGGCCAGACCCGGAATGGGAAAAACGGCCTATACCTTGGCACTCACCAAAAATGCAGCAATGGATTTTGGAAAAGGGGTAGCTTTTTTCTCTTTAGAGATGGCGAGTGTTCAATTGGTTCAACGTCTTATTTCAATGGAAGCTGAAATTCCGGCGCAAAAAATGCGAAACGGCCAGTTGGAAGACTACGAATGGCAGCAGTTACAAAGTGCGATTGAAAAAATGAGTGATGTCCCTATTTTCATCGATGATACACCAGGGATCAATATTTTTGAACTTCGTGCTAAATGCCGCCGTCTTAAAATGCAACATGATATCCAAATGGTTGTCATTGATTATCTTCAATTGATGAGTGGAGGTCCCGACTCCGGAAAGGGGAACCGCGAACAGGAGATTAGTAATATTTCCCGTGGATTAAAAGGATTAGCCAAAGAATTGAGTGTTCCGGTAATTGCTCTTTCTCAGTTAAGCCGGGCTGTGGAAACAAGGGGAGGGATGAAGCGGCCGCAATTGTCGGACCTTCGCGAATGTGTAACAGGAGATACTTTAATCTATTTGGCCGATACAGGAACATATGAGAGAGT
>CBDUIU010000131.1:0-8534 GCA_965367335.1 uncultured Saprospiraceae bacterium | reverse complement strand
ACTGAACCATGCACTTTCATAGGCTCTATAACAACCCTCATCCGTCAACTTTTGCCCGCCGCTCCAATCGGCAGTACAAGGAAGCGCGAAGTGGTTATTGTCACTGTTGGCAATCATTCGTTGTCCGGCATTACTTTGTAAAATCGCATTTCCCAAAATAATGGAAGCAGGTATAGCGAACTTCTCTTGCTCATTTCTAGCAACATGAACAAAACGATCAATATAGGATTGTCGGGTAACTACCGGAACCTCTTTCCAGGCCATATTTTTCCCCGTCTCACTTTTTCCAAAAAAGGGTAGTCTAAAATTCTCAAACAGAGAAGTACTGCTTTTTTGTACCGGAACCTTACCCTTCTTTTCCACTTGAGTAATTCTTGGCATTTTTTCTTTATTCACTTGTACCTCCGGTTGCAATTGATCGTGTGGTTCTACCGTTTCTATCGGTCGCTGAAGATTAAAGGATAGACTGAAATCCTTTTGCATAAAAGCTAAAACGATAATGACTATTAAGGCTACTTTAAACCAATTGGACAGTAGATAATGTTTTATTTGACTCACTTTCATGGTATGCTTGTTTTTGTATTTTCCATATGACTATTCGTATAATACAAATGTGAAACATTTTGTTTTAAAAAACAAGTTTTTAAACAAATATTTTAAACAAAAAGTATTTATTTAAAACATGTTGTTTTTCAAGTAACTATAATAAACTATTAACCAAATAGTTACCAGAAACACTCTACGCTGAATTCTTTTGAATTTTGTATTGACCTCAAAAACATTTGAAAATATCAAAACAAAATTTGATATAGTTAGGAATCCTACCTATATTTGTGTCGATATTTTTTTCCTCACCTTAAATCAATTTATTATGGGTAAATCAATCTTTTATCACGCAGGGTGCCCGGTTTGTGTGAGCGCCGAACAAGACCTTATTCACTTAATTGGAAATGAACAAGTCGAAGTCATCCATCTAGGAAATGAGCAAGCAAAAATTGTAGATGCAGAAAAAGCCGGAGTAAAATCAGTACCTGCTTTGGTGACACCAAATGGTCATGTCTTACATATTAATTTCGGAGCTAAGTTAGCAGACGTGAAATCTTAATTTTTTTTCATTTCACTAGTTAGGATTCCTAACTCAAGGAATCCTAACTCTATTTTTTAATTAAAAATTATGAAATATCTTATTGTATTTTTTCTCACTCTTACGGTCTTTTTACCTTCTTTACTTCAAGCGCAATCATTTAAGATTACGGATACTTATGTAAAAGAAAATACGGAACTCAATCAACTAATATTTAGCATTGAAGTGGAAGGAATCGCTGGAGATTCTGTTCCTGAACCTGTAGGGACTTTGGACGGAGCGCCGGTATTGGCTTATGTATTTCCTACCAACCTATCTCCCACTAACGTAGGCTTCGACTCTACCGCCGGAATAGTTGCCTTGGCACTGACTTCTCACCCTGACTTTGACGACACTCCTCTCTGGGATGAAAATGCTGATGCGATATATGATAATGATGGTATTGTCTGGCATTCGCATTGGGTGGTATTGGAAAATAATGCTGCTGTTCCCGGCGGACTAGCGGTAAAAGCTACTACCAATAATAGTATCTTACCTCCAACAAATCCGGGTATGCCCATGTATATGGATAGTCCGGGACATTCGGTCATATGGAAAGACCATAAGATCACCTGTACCGTGCCTTTGTTCCGAATGAATTGGCAGAATGACTTTAAATATGATGGTGTTACTGCTTTAATGTATGTCAACACCTCAAACAATAGTCTCCCATTACTGGGGGTTTACGAAGTATTTTCGATTGCATCGGGAGACCTAAGTTTACCCTATAGTGTTGGTCATCACAGTTGTGACACTTTAATAATGGATATTTCCTCCACTACCAGTGTTGGCATTATTGAACCTGAAACGGTAAAAATTTACCCAAACCCAGCATCCACAGAAATTCACTTAACAATGAGTCCCGATTTTGATTTGACGGCATTTGATGTGCAAATTTTTGATGAAAGCGGCAGGCAAGTATATGAGGGTGCAATCAATAGTACTAACATGGTTATTCCGGTAACAGCAATTGGCCCTGTGGGGAAATATTTCATTAACGTTTTTGATCAAGCTACGGGAGCAATCAAGGGAAGTAAAAAACTAATTTTATTCTAAATCCTAGCTATTATGAAAGTAAATATATGGGACACTTATGTCACCAAAAAAGATGGGCAATTGATGCATTTTGATATTGTTGCGCCAGTTGAAGTCACTGATCCGGAGAAGATTTACAATTATGGACGGATGTATCTTCAAGATAAAGGCGAAAAAGATCAGCCGCTTAGCGCTGAACAATGTCAATTTTGTCACGTGGAGCAGTTGCGCCCAGAATGGAAAAAGCAAATCCACGAACAAGGGTTTTTTATTATAGAAATGGAAGGATGTTAAAAATGCCCTGAATTAAAATTAGGAATACTAACTTTGTCTGCAGGAAGTTTTCCTGCAGACTTTGTTTTTTAATTTTTCTTACTCATGAAAAAAAGTAGTTTCAATCCTTCCGCACAATTTACAGATACTACCAGCAAAATTGTAGTTGGTCTGGAAAGGATATCCGAGGCCTTTCGCGTACTCCTCTGGGAGCATGCAAAAGTTATTGGGCTTAGTCCTATTCAAATTCAGCTATTGATTTTTGTGGCTTATCACGAGGAAAAACTTTGTAATGTAAGCCATTTGGCTAATGAATTTAACATGACCAAGGCAACCATAAGCGATGCCATAAAGATGCTCCTAAACAAAGGGTTGATAGAAAAGAAAATATCTGAAGTAGATAAAAGAGCCTATTCCGTACTCCTAACTGATCAAGGGAAAAAAGTAGTTGAAGAAACTGAGCAATTTGCAAACCCAATAAAAAAAGCTTTGGCCGGCATTGAGCTTCAAGACCAGCAACAGCTATTCCAACAACTCTCAAAGGTGATATATTCGTTGAACCAGGCGGGGATCTTATCAGTACAGAGAACATGCTATGGTTGTCGATTTTACGAAAAGAAAAACAATTCCCACTACTGCCGTTTGCTAGAGAAAAAATTATTTGATCAAGATATAAGAATAGATTGTCCGGAATATGAGAAAAGAAGTGATTAAACTTAAAGATTTAATTGCTAATTTTAAAAGCAAAAATCATGAAGAATCGCTCAACTTGCTTTTTTGCCATCTTCCTCTTGACTTGCTTTCATTTCTTAGCTTGTTTTAATAATAAGCAGAATAAAAACGAAAGCACTACAACCTCTTTGACACCACGGAATTGTATTCAACAAATAATTGCTATAGATGACTCCCTGGGCACCCTTCGCAATCATGCCTGCGAAAACATCCCACTCGCTGAAACTATTCGCAATTATGCAGATGGACTTTCTCAGCTAAATTATAATAACTGCCCACCTGCATTTAATAAAGCTTTTGAGAAACATTGGACAGCATGGCGTGAGATGATTCCTTTGGTAGAAAAATATCCTGAAATGCGTGGAGAAATGCATGATTTGTTTGATCAGATTAAAATGACCAAGGATTCAGTGACCTTCAATCCATTGCTAAATGACATCTGGGATACTTGGGCAGAAGTTGAGGCTGCTATGTTAATAGATTAGCAGGATACATTAATACCCAAGTAACTGCTCCATCGCCTCTTCTAATCTTCGACTAGCCAGAAACTCAACTTCCAACTCTTTCGCAAACGGCACCGGTGTATCCAGGCTCCCCACTCGCAAAATTGGCCCATCCAAATGTTCAAAGAGATGCTCCGCGATCCAGGCAGATAACTCACCGCCCAGCCCGCCAAACAAAGTATCTTCATGTAAGATTAGTACTTTGTTTGTCTTTTTGACACTGGTCTCAATGGCTTCGTAGTCTATCGGCAATAGCGTTCTTAAGTCTACCACCTCTGCATCAATACCTGTTTCCTCGGCAGTTTTCAAGGCCCAATGAACGCCCATGCCATAAGTTAAAATTGTCATTGCTTTGCCCGAGCGGGCAATCCGGGCTTTGCCAATAGCTGTCGTATAATAATCCACAGGTACAGCCGCACTAAGACTACGGTATAATGCTTTGTGTTCAAAAAATATCACAGGGTTGGGGTCTTCAAAACTGGCCAACAACAATCCTTTTGCATCCTCTGGAGTGGAGGGATAAACCACTTTCAAACCCGGTGTTTTAGTAAACCAGGCTTCATTACTTTGGGAGTGAAATGGCCCGGCAGCAACCCCGCCGCCACATGGCATTCGAATTACCACATCAGCATTCTGTCCCCATCGATAATGTAACTTAGCCAGGTTATTAATAATCTGATTAAAACCACAGGTAACGAAATCAGCAAACTGCATTTCTACCATGGCTTTCATACCTTTCAGGCTAAGGCCCAAACCAATTCCAATGATAGCACTTTCACATAGCGGCGTATTGCGAACACGTTCTTTGCCGTAAGCATTCATAAATCCATCTGTAATTTTAAATACACCACCATAGTCCGCTATATCCTGCCCCATTAACACCAATTCTTTGTGGCGACGCATAGCATGATCTAAGCCATCCGAGATCGCATCGATAAAACGTAATTCTTTTGTTGCAGGATTTTCAGGAACAATGTTTTCTGACTCATGAGGCGCATACACATCTTCCAGTTCGCTGTTGACATCCGAGGAGATCGGCGGTTCCGCGTAAGCAGCTTTCAGCCCATCTTCAATTGCTTGTTTTATCTCTGTTCGATAATTGTCAATTGCCTCTTTATCCAAAACGCCTTGCTCCAATAGATAGCGCTCAAAATTATCCAGGGGATCTTTTGCGGCCCAGGTATCCAACATGGCTTTGGGTACATATTTGATCCCGGATGCTTCCTCATGCCCACGCATCCGAAAGGTCTTACATTCTACGAGTACCGGCTCCGGGTTTTTGCGAAGCTCGGCTGCTATTTTTTTTATACTGGAATAAACTTCCAAAATGTTATTACCATCCAGAATGACAGATCGCATTCCATAACCTTTTGCGCGATCAGCCAAGTGCTCACAAAGATATTGCTCATTAGTAGGTGTGGAAAGCCCGTAGCCATTATTTTCAATAACAAAAATAACCGGTAACTGCCAGACAGCCGCAGTATTCAAGGCCTCATGAAACTCTCCTTCACTTGTGCCACCTTCTCCGGTGAATGCCAGCGAAACCTTACCTTCATTCTTTAATTTATGGGCTAAAGCCACTCCAGCTGCCAGAGACAATTGAGGTCCCAGGTGGGAGATCATCCCCACAATATTATATGCTGGAGCACCAAAGTGAAAAGAACGATCCCGACCTTTGGTAAAGCCAGCAGCTTTGCCCTGCCATTGAGAAAAAAGCCGCTTAAGCGGAACTTCCCTGGTGGTAAAAACGCCTAAGTTGCGATGCATCGTAAAGATCATTTCATCAGGATCCAGCGCTGCCGTACACCCCACAGAAATAGCTTCTTGTCCAATCCCACTGAACCATTTACTGACCCTACCCTGACGTAGCAGAATAAGCATTTTTTCTTCGATCATCCGAGGACGAAGCAGGCCAAGATAGAGCTCAAGTAATTGTTTTTTGCTGATGCGGCCTTTTTTAAAGGTCATATTAGGTTTGGCAATGGTTGGCATAAGGCTGATAGTAAGGACAGGTAAATAATTATGGATGTTTTGATTTAATGCTTTTCTACGCAAAAAATAAAAGTAGGTTCAAAGGTAAGGTATTCGTCCTAATCCGCTAGTAATAAATTTTCCTATTTTTGCCTTAATTCTATCTTTACCCGTACTGGAATGAGAACTAATAAATTAACCTAATATGATGCAGATTCAATTAAAAAAGGAAGGTCCAAAATTTTCACGTATTGTGGCAGGTGTGTGGAAGTGGGGAAAATGGGGTTGGAATTTGAATGACCAGCAGACATTAACATTGGTCAAACAATGTCTGGAGCAAAACGTAACTACGTTTGACCATGCAGATATTTATGGTGACTATACTACAGAGGCAAATTTTGGTAAAATCTTTAAGCTCCAGCCCGCGCTAAGGGATAAAGTGCAGTTGGTTACAAAATGTGGGATCAAATTAGTTTCGGAAAATCGCCCGCAGCATAAAATAAAATCCTATGACACCAGCAAAGCTCATATCCTTGAATCCGTTGATAAGTCCCTTAAAAACCTAAATACGGACTATCTGGACTTACTCCTTATTCATCGGCCCAGCCCTCTAATGAATCCTTCTGAGATAGCAGAAGCATTTACTGCGCTCAGAGCTACGGGCAAGGTATTGCATTTTGGTGTATCGAACTTTTCTCCAGCTCAATACAGAATGTTATCCTCCCGCACGGAGCTAGTAACCAACCAAATTGAAGCCTCTATTCTACAATTATCCCCATTTCTCGATGGCACCTTAGATCAGTGTGTGGAGAAAAGAATGTCCCCAATGGCTTGGTCTCCACTGGGGAGTGGGAAAGTTTTTTCCACTGAACCAGTGGAGCAGGTTTTACGCATCCGAAAGGTAGCCAATGAATTGGGAGAAAAGTACAATGCAGGTTTGGATCAAATTCTCCTGGCATTTTTGCTTAAACATCCGGCGCGTATTTTACCAGTATTGGGAACTGCCAGAGCCGAACGAATCGCTGCAGCTGTCCAGGCACTTAACATTGAGTTGACGCAGGAGGAGTGGTTTGAATTATGGCAGGCATCACAGGGAAAAAACATCCCTTAGCCGAATCATGATGGCATCAATAGCTTAGTCATCATCACGTTCATAATTGCGATAGCGCCAATGTCCGAAACCCCCAAAGCGAAAGGTGATTCCAGCCATCCAGCCATCAAAAGCATCGGTTTTTATCTCAGAATCCGTGCGAATACCATTGACTTTTCGATAACCGGCTGTACCTGCTAATTTAAACCAGGAAGTGACATTGACTTCCAATCCGAATTCGGGAGTCATCACGAAAACAGCATCATTAAGCTCTGGTTCTACATCAAAATTGATATCCACCGCACCCCAACCCATTCGAAAGCTTACATATGGATGAATTAATTTGTGTTGTATAGGTACTATGCCAAACCACAAACCACCATGCGCCATATCTAATGTAAAATCATTGTTATTTTCAATCAGCTCTTCCGCAAAATCTGTCGTTCCGACACCATAACCGCCAAAGAAAAAACTACCCACGATGATACCGCCGCCACCGCCAAAAGAGGTTGCCGTTTCGCCCTCATAATCATAAATCTCTAAAATAGGTGCACCAAAGGCACCAACATATTTTGCCCGCCCGAACAATGTTTGCTCTCGTTGTGCATTCAATGTCAACAGCATTGAAAAAAGGAGTAGAGTTGTAAAGATAGCTCTCATGATACAGGATTTAACTTAAGTAATTATTGCTTCACCTTAAAGATGATTATAATTATGAATTACCCCTATTCTGTTGAGAAATTTTGGAGAAGGGGAGGCGTTACGCGGTGGAATGGAGAAATCGTTTTGTGGTGAGATGGGGACTCCAGGTCAGGCTAAAACCTACCAACGGAAACCAGCTTGAAACCCCACCCACATCTTGGTATTAGTGGGATTAATACTTGAATTTGTTTTATCGTAAAAAGTATACGGCGCAATAGCAGAGCCATAGGTTTGAGAATCGGCATCAAAAAGTTTGGAGACCATCACGTTAACTGTCGGTCCTAGAAAGATGCTCATTCCATTCAAGTTGACATCAGCAGTTAGCCGAAATTGGTTAAGGAGATTTAATTTGGACGTCCATTGCTCACCTTCATTGACATGCATAGAGATCGCTTCCAGGTTGAAGTGCCAACGGTGATTAAGCGGCAAAACGGCACCTAGGCCATATCCCAAAGCCCAGCTCATTTCCTGGGTTCGACCCGCAGCAGGAAGAATTCCCCCTTGATCGTAACGAAATGCGGTATGCAAAATATTATAGAAGCGATGGCCGCCTAGTTTGACCGAAGCATTTAAGTATAGCGCCTCACTCCCGGATAGCTCAAATCGGTTATATCCATGTTTGATAAAATTTAGTAAGCCGATGGGCATGCCATGGAGAGAATCACAGATATTAATCAGACCAATCTGGGTACCATTTACTTTCTCTGCCACATTGATTAATCCGGCAATTTGTGCTCCTTTAACACGCTCTGCAACATTAATGATTCCACCAAGTTGAACACCATTAACTTTATCGGCCACATTGGTAAATCCCGCGATTTGACCGATAGAAACTTCTGGGGCAAAATTCACAAGCCCAGCCGTCTGTAAAGAAGAACGACCAGTATTTGCATTAAAAATTCCACCAAATTGCACAGCATCAGAAACACCTAACACGACATTCCCGATTCCACTTACTTGCACCCCATCTGCAGACTCATACACCAGGTTTGTAATTCCGCCAATTTGAAAACCATCTAGTTTCTTTGTCGCATTGACAATTCCTCCGACCTGTAATCCTTTTGTTGAGCCATTGACATAATTAAAAATTCCACTTACTTGCCCC
>CBDUIU010000130.1:0-8552 GCA_965367335.1 uncultured Saprospiraceae bacterium | reverse complement strand
ACGCAGACGCTCCAGCGCAAGGAAATTATGGCTTTTGGGAGCAAACTGCTTTCCAGCAGAACCAAGGCGTAGATATCACGGACCCTACTAATGGCCAAACCGGTATTACCGGCTTAATCCCTGGCGAAGATTATCAATTTGTCTGGGTTGTTGGTAATACAGCCTGTGGAGAATATTCTGCAGACACCTTGTTAGTAGAAGTAGCGGAGAATACAGCAATAGCCCAGGTCGATCCGGATTTCACAGACTGTGGTCGTGGAAATACCTTATTGTTGGCAGAAGACCCCTCTCCAGGAGATGGTCGTTGGAGGGCACTGGAGAACGGTCCTATCATTGCCGATGCCGATGCGCCGGAAACATTGGTCAGTGGGTTAGAAAACGGGCGTTATGCATTTGAGTGGATAGTTGATAATGGGATATGTGGTATAGAAAGAGATACGCTCTTTGTTACCTATCATTTATCCCCCCAGGCAGAAGATGATGTAATAAAGGTTGGTTTTGCAGGGTCCAAATTTTTCACAGTTACAGATAATGACCTCAATGCAGATGGTGCCTTGGTACGTCTGATCGATAGCCCATTAGGTGGGAATTTAAATGATTTGGGTAGTGGTTTATTTGCTTATCAAATCGGCGTGAATTTCACAGGGACAGATAGATTCAGTTACGAGTTATGTAGTCCGGTATGTACCGATGTTTGTACGCGTGCCACGGTTGAAATCCAGATCGATGATGACGTTTCCTGTGAAATCCCAACTATTTTCACACCCAATAATGATGGGGTTAATGATGCCTTTGTTATTCCATGTTTATCTACAGGAAAGTACCCAAAAAATATAGTACAAATTTTTAATCAATGGGGGGATAAGGTATTTGAAGCGGCTCCTTATAACAATCAATGGGCGGGCAAGCGCTATGGAGCAGATCTGCCAAGTGGAACATATTATTTTTTAGTGAACTTAGGAACAGGCGAGCAACCTGAATCTGGGTTCTTAATCTTAGAGCGATGAGGAAAAATAAATGGATCTTATGCGGGTGCTTGTCCTTTGTTTTGTTGATGGGACAAAATTTGCTCTTTGGACAACAACAGAGTCAGTTCACTCAGTTTATGTATAGTAAACTGTTGTTCAATCCTGCTTATGCGGGAAGTCGGGGTATGATGTGTTTCACGGGAGTTTACCGTAATCAGTGGATTGGATTGGAAGGAGCTCCACAGACACAACGCATCAGCATGAATACTCCGGTAGGAGGGGAGCGGATAGGCTTGGGATTGGAAATTTACCACCATAGTATTGGCATTAGTAAAGAATGGACGATCACCGGTAGTTACGCCTATCGGGTGACCTTAGGAAAGGGCGACTTAAGCGTCGGGCTAAACAGCTCAATTAGATATATGGGAATAGATTATTCGGATAAACGGTTAAGTGCAACACAAGGTATGGTACCAGACAACAGTAGTCCTCAGGGCGAGCAAAGTAAAACTGTTCCTAATTTTGGCGTAGGACTATATTATCAGACACCCGAATTTTACTTAGGAATTTCTTCTCCACGCCTTTTGCGAACCAATCTGGATTTTGAGGATGAGTCCGACGGGCTCAATGAAGAGGTTAAGCATTACTACTTCATGATGGGGTATCAAATACAATTGAACCGCTTAATAGCTTTGCATCCACAGTTGATGATTAAATATGTAGAAAATACGCCAATCGATGTAGATGCCAACCTCAGTTTTGTTTTTGCAGATCGATTTGATCTGGGGCTAACCTACCGTTTGGAGGAATCAATTGATTTCCTTTTCGCCGTAAAAGCTAATGAACGTTGGGTAATAGGCTTCTCCTACGACTTTGGCCTTCACGAATTACGGGATTATCACAGTGGAAGTTTGGAAGGCGTAGTACGGTATTGTGTTGGAAAAAAAGTTTTTGAGGTGATTAATCCAAGATTTTTTTAATGTCTTGTAAATCAAAATGGCACTTTTATCCGTTTTAGAGCGAGTTGAGGACTTCTAATCTTTTATAAAACCTCAATACTTTTTTCACGTATTTATTATGTCCCGTATTTATCGGGGGATAAAATCAGCAAATTATGGCGAATAACGCAAGTGTTTACACCCTTCTGTTCTTATTAGTATCCGCTTTTTCTCTCCATGCTCAGAAAAGCAGCTCTAAATCCAAGGCATCCAATAAAGTATACGAAAAAGGTGGCGAAATCGAATTGATCAATGCGCAAAATATTAATACGCCGCGACTGGAATTTTCGCCGGCCTATTATCAGAGTGGGATTGTTTTTGCCGCAACAGCAGCTAATCCTAAAGAAAAGGATAGTAAAACCAACGAAGGCTATTTTCAATTATATTATGCTGAATTTGGAGCGGATGGGCTACCTATGCAGCCCCGACCTTTTTCTCTACGCATTAATTCCAGAACCCATGAAGGGCCCGTGACTTTTAGCCGCGATGGAAAAACGATGTATTTTACCCGCAGCCGGACAGCAAAAAATAAAGGGAAAACGAATTCCAGAGGTCAAAATGTATTACAAATTTACGAAGCTACCCGTGGCCAGTCCGATTGGCAAAATGTTCGGGAATTATCCTTTATTGATCATGAGTACAGCTTCTTCCATCCGACACTCTCGGCTGATGGTAAGCGCTTGTTTTTTGTTTCAAACCAACCTGGCGGGGTAGGTGGAAATGATCTCTATGTAGTTGAAAAAACGGATCAAGGCTGGGGAACACCAAAAAACCTGGGGCCGGAAATCAACTCTCCACAAAACGAAGGCTTTCCTTTTATACACAGTAGCGGTAACCTTTTCTTTGCATCCGAAGGTCATGATGGCGTGGGAGGCTATGATCTCTTTATGGTTGATCTGATTGCAAGACAACACAAAGTTACGAGCCTGGGTGAACCCTTTAATTCAACTGGGGATGACTTAGGACTTATTCTTAGCCCTGATGGGAAAGAAGGCTATTTTGCTTCAGATCGGGCAGGTGGAAAAGGAAAAGATGATATTTATTTTTTCAAAACAGAAAATGGTATATGGGGACGTACTCAGGTCAAAAATGTAAATACATTACTAAGTGTTCGTGATGAAGTGAACAACAATGTATTAGAAGGTGCTGAAGTTCGAATTTTTCTTCCCAAAGAAGAAAAAATCAAGCTTTACGAAGACATCATTTTACCTGATAATAACAAAAATGATGGTGTAACATTTCGTCAGGTTCGAAGGGCCTTAGAGCAGCTTAAATCTGCAGATGACCTGACGAATGCCCGGGGCGAAGTGAATCTGCGTTTATTGGGTGAAAAAGACTATTTATTAGTTATTACCCGCAGGAGGTGGTGTTTAACACAACGGGTAACCTCGCTTTACCTGAACTTACCGTTAACCTAAAACGGAAAACTTGTGGTGAAATCAATGGTATTTTACGAGAAGCAGAAACGGACAATCGGATAGCTGGAGGTACTATTCGGATACAAAGTAGTTGTACCGAGGAACAACTTATCATGGCCGATGATCGAGGGGAATTTAGCTATTGCCTCCCCCAAAACTGTGATTATGTGATAAGTGGATTCAAAGAGAATTATGAACTAAAGGAGCAAAAGCTAGAAGCAGATGATTTGACCAGTATTGATCCAATTACCATTGAACTCAGTTTGGACAAAAAAGCTGTTGAAATGGCCCCAATCATTAAAGCCGGCACAGTCATCGTGCTCAACAATATTTACTATGATCTAAATAAGTCGGATATCCGTTCTGGTGGCGAAGAAGACTTGAATGCCCTTGTGAGTATTATGCAGAAATACCCGAGTATGAAAATCGAATTACAGGCACATACTGACTCTCGGGGGTCAAGTCGTTACAATTTAAAGCTCTCCCAACGTCGGGCAGATGCGGCAAAAGCCTATTTGACATCTTATGGTATCGATGAGAGCCGTATTCAGGCGATTGGCCTTGGAGAAACAAAATTAAGGAATCAGTGTAATGACGGCTCAAAGTGCTCCGAAGAAGAGCATCAATACAATCGTAGGACGGAAGTTCGCATCCTGGAGATTGATGAGGCAGTAAAAATCCGCTATCAGGAATAACTCAGCTCTTAAGCACCCAAGGTTTGATATAGAAAAACGGAAGAATGTGGTTGTTCACTTCTTCCGTTTTTCTTTATTGGGCCCGATCTACTCAAATAGGGTATTTTTTTAGCTTAGATGCAACCTCTTTCTGTCACTTCTGTCTATATTTATAACAAAACGAAACGAAGTTGAATTACAGTGATACACACCGGGACATAGTGGAGGCATGTCAGCGTGGAGAGCGAACTGCGCAGTTTGAGTTGTATCGGCTTTATTCGAAAGCCATGTACAATATCTGCCTGCGCATGGTGAAAAACGAAGAGGATGCGGAAGATTTGCTGCAAAATTCCTTCGTCGACGTTTTTCGGAACCTTGACCGTTTCCGGTTTCAATCATCCGTAGGTGCCTGGATTAAACGGGTGGTAGTAAATAATTGCATTAACTTTTTGAAAAAAAAGCGGCTGCAATTTACTGAACTGGAAGAACGACACGCGTTCCAATTTGCCGAGCTCCCCTCCTCTGATGAAGACGAATCTCCCCTTCAAGTGAAAGCCATCAAAAACGCTTTGTTTCAATTGCCGGACGGTTACCGGGTCGTCTTTTCCCTGTATGCTTTAGAGGGATATGACCACCAGGAAATTGCAGAAATTTTGGGAATTTCAGTAGCTACGTCAAAATCGCAATACAGTCGGGCAAAACAGAAATTAAGGGTTCTACTGAAAACATATGCTTGAAAGGAACTGTTCCCGCAAGTTATTGGGAATTCGGTGAAAAGGCAGAAGGTGAAGGAGGAACTAATTTTCAAAGCACTGAGGAGAAAGAAGAATAGTAGTCATGGTTTATGAAAGAACTATTCTGTCAAAATTACATTGTATAAAAAGAGTTACGCAAATGGCAGGCAGTTAGAGGGTGCAGATTTCTAGTTGCTTAGCTTTAATTAAAAGACTGAAATTAACGAATCAAAAAGATGAAAGATCGTCTGGAAAACTTTATCACAGATCATCGCGAAGCTTTTGATGACCAAGTCCCGGACCTAAAAGTTTGGGCGGCCATCGACAAAGAGCTATCGGGGACCGAAAAGCCTCAGGCTAAGATCCGATCCTTCCGTCGCTTTTTAAGTATCGCCGCGGGTATTGCCCTCCTTTTAACCATCGGTGCAGCGATTGGTTTGCAAATAGGACAACAGCATTCAGCTGAAGGCTTAGTCTCCTCGGAGTTTAAAGAAATGCAGCAATATTACGACTCTCAAATCAAGGAGAAACGTAGTGTGTTGGCCAGCTATTCTCAGTCTTCCGTAGTACAAGAAGACCTGGAACAGTTGGATGAATTTCTGAAAGAACTTCAAGGTGAACTGGCAGTGGCGCCGGAAGACAGCCGGGAGCAGATCATTAATGCGATGATCCGTAATTATCAAACCCGGCTGGAAATACTAGAACGGGTACTGACTAAAATTGAATCAACGAATCAAAAAAATTTAAAATCCGAAAAAGATGAAACGCAGAGCATATAATCTCTGCCTCTTACTTCTGGTCGTTCTATTTAGTGGAAGTAGTATTAATGCTACAACTCCAATGTTAGAACTTGCCAAAGTAAAGGCCAAAAAAGAGGAATTTACCAAACAAATTAACAAAGACTTTCCGATTACTTCTGATGGAACCATCAATCTGATCAATAGATACGGAGATGTTGATATTAAAACCTGGAATCAAAATAAGGTAAGTATAAAAATTACCATTAAAGTAAAAGCAAAAGACAAGGAGGCAGCTCAGGAAGTATTTGACCGTATCGATTTTGATTTTTCCAACAGCGAGGATTATGTTAAAGCTGAAACCATTATTGAAAGCAGCCGAAATAAAAGCTGGTGGGGATGGTCAAACAGTAAAACAGAATTTAAAATTAACTACGAAGTAAAGATGCCCAAAGGCGGCGCCCTTGATGTGTATAATAAATACGGTGATGTCTTCGCTGCCGAGGTTGATGGAAGGGCTAAAGTAGGGGTAGACTATGGAAATTTAAGGATGGATGGCGTCAATAATAGCCTTGAAGTAAACCTGGGTTACTCCAATGGAACCATCTACAAATGTAGAGACGTAGATGCTTATGTCAAATACGGCAAACTTAAATTTAAAGCAGCCGAAGACATGAACATAGAAAGTAAATATTCAAAAGTATACATTGATGAGGCTAAAAAAGTAAAAGCTTATTCAAAATATGATACGTATGAAATTGGAAAGATTGAAATTCTAAGAAGTGAAGGAAAGTACGATAACTATCGTATTGAATCAGCCCGTACCGTTGAATTTTCTTCCCGCTATTCTGATTTGCACCTGGATAAACTCAGTGAAAAAGCAAATGTTGATATAGAGTATGGTAGTTTCGAAGTAGAAGAAATGAGTAAGGGTTTTTCTGAAATTAACTTAGAAGGAAAATATGCCGATTTTAAAATTAACCTCCACGATGATGCTGCCTTTAGTATGGATATGGCTGGTTCTTATGCAGATCTTTCCTACCCCTCAGGGATGGAGATCAATTATGAAAAAGAGAAGTCCAATGAGCATGAAGTGAAAGGATATAAAGGAAGTAAAAGTGGAGGAGGAAAAATTTATGCCCGATTGAAATATGGAGGGGTGCGCCTGCGGTAATCTACCGTCTATACTTAGACAACTTCTTATGTAAAAAGCGTTTCGGGGTAACCGAAACGCTTTTTATTTTACAACTCCAAAATTAATTCAACTACTTTTCTCCAC
This sequence comes from uncultured Saprospiraceae bacterium, assembly GCA_965367335.1. Lineage (GTDB taxonomy): Bacteria > Bacteroidota > Bacteroidia > Chitinophagales > Saprospiraceae > CBDUIU01. The sequence continues at coordinate 1,744 of CBDUIU010000130.1, read as the reverse complement.
TCGAACCCCCCGCTTCTTCCTTTTGTTCATTGGTCACGATTTCCGGAGCTTTTTTTCTCGGCAACATCTCATCCCGCTGTGCAGTATGAAATACAAATGAGGCAATGATCGTTGCGGCCTGCTTCAGATCATCTTCCACCAAATGATCTAAATTATCCATATTAGAGTGGTGGGTTCGTTCAAAATATGCCATTGGATCCTGAATGAATTGGAAACCAGGGACGCCAACATAGTCAAAGGCCAAATGATCTGTACCGCCCGTATTCGAAACCGTAAGGGTGGTGGCCTCCAGATCCTTAAACTCATCTAACCAAGTGCGGAAAATAGGCATGACTTGCAAATTACCTTGTAAATAGACGCCACGTATTTTCCCTGTACCATTATCCAAATTATAATAGGCAGAGATTTTTTCCTGCATAGGTTTTAAAGCGGTAATGTTTCGGTTGCCATCTACATCAGCTAAATGATCTTTCACATAGGCCCGGGAGCCCAGCAGTCCCTGCTCTTCCCCCGTCCATAGACCTAAGCGAAGCGTACGGCGGGGTTGGATACCACTTTCTTTGATCATGGCTTGTAAGATGCGGGCTGCTTCCATCATGACCGCAGAGCCAGCAGCATTATCCGTCGCGCCGGTACCGGCATGCCAAGAGTCGAAATGGGCTCCAAACATGACAATTTCATCTTTTAGGTCTGTACCTGGAATATCCGCAATGATGTTGTGTTCCATACCATCCGGGTTAGTATATTTTGCTTCGAGCTCCATGCGTAGCTCTACTTCCATACCCTTCTTCAGCAGGCGAAAAATACGGTTGTAATGTTCAACACTCATGGTTACCTGAGGGAGCACCTCCGCATCTTGATCACGAGAACGACCATCACGGGCGCGAGCAGAAGAAACAAAGACGGTTCCTAAGTCTCCCTTATACCCTCTGGTCACTACAGCAATTGGGTTTTCTTTGTAGATAAACTCCCAAAGTACTTTGCTGAAGCCTCGGTTATTACCATAATAACGACGGTTGTTACGTGGTTTAGGCATGGGGGCGTTCGCCAGCTGAAGCAGCTTTTCACCATCTCGGCGGGAAGCCATGGGCTCAAACCACTCTTTGACTTCTCGCAGGGTATCAATAAAAACAAATTTACCTTTTAGTTGACCTTTGTATTTTTCTAAGTCCTCTTCATTGCCGGCATCCAGATAAATCACTTTACCTTTAGCTGGACCTTTTTTAATAGAAGGAGACCAGGCCTTAGGGTATGCAATAATCGGAAAAGGAGTAGGTGCCGTGGCACTCATTTGAAAATGCTGGAGCTCCCAGCCGCGACCAAAAGGTCCCCAGCTTTCGGTGTGGACATCAGTCAAGCCCCATTTTTTAAGCTCTTTGACGGCCCAGTTGGTAGCACGATCAAGTTGGGGCGAACCAGTTAAGCGAGGTCCATAGACGTCTGTTAGCCAGCTAGCGATTTCCAAAACCTGGCTTTGCTCAAGGCCATGTTTACGGAGTAGATTATTAACGTCCTCATTGGCTTCTTCCTGAGCGACACCAGGAAGAATGCAACATAACAATAGCAGAAATAATAGATTGAATGATCTCATGTTGGTAGGTTTTTTTTCCTTAAAATTATATTGACCACGAATATAGCTAGAAGTGAAAAGAAATTTAAAGTTTAGAAGAAATATAGCCATACCTGCTGCTTTAATGACAGGAATGTCTTACTACTAACATCGATAGCATTATATGTTTTTTCC
>CBDUIU010000129.1:0-8572 GCA_965367335.1 uncultured Saprospiraceae bacterium | reverse complement strand
GAATACTCCATTCAATCCGTACTTTGGCAACAACAGTCCGCCGAATACCGGGCCTTGGCTTATCAGGCTTATAACCTGGCTAAGTTGCAGTTAGACAATATTCTCCAATCCGAAAATACGTCCGACAAGCCCCTGGCTATCGTTACGGATGTGGATGAAACGGTGATTGACAATAGCCCTTTTAATGCAAAGATGATAGAATTAGATGAGGAATATACCCAGGCGCGTTGGTTAGAATGGGGAAAAGAAAAAAAGGCGACCGCTCTTCCCGGAGCCCTGAAATTTTTTCAGTACGCCAAAAGTAAGGGGGTTGAAGTGTTTTATATTTCCAACCGTACCGTAGTGCAACAAAAGGAAACTATGGAGAACCTGCAGCAACTTGGATTCCCATATATCGATGATGCGCATATTTTATTAAAATCAACTACCAGTGGTAAGGAGCCCAGACGGTCGATAGTAAAGCAAAGCCATCAGATCGTCCTGTTGCTTGGTGATAATTTATCTGATTTTTCAGCTGTTTTTGACGGTCAGTCTACACAAGTTCGAAATGATTTGGTGGATAAAATGCAGGATGAATTTGGAACGACTTTCATTGTATTTCCAAATCCGATGTATGGTGATTGGGAAACAAAGGGTATTTACGAAAAAAATTACGACTGGACACCGGCGCAGAGAGATTCAATCCGGCGGAGTAAAATTCTTTCTTATTGATATGATTTAAATCGTGCTTTTTGCCTCGGGTAATGCGGGTGCCACGGATGGCACGGATTTACACGGATGTATACAGAAATTTAGCCGTTCACATCCGTGGCTTATATTTTTATTGCCTATTAATAAAAACGCTTAGTATAAATCTTTTAAACCCCAGCCTCCCTGAACTACTACTAAATATTTTGCACCTTTTACGTTCAATGTCATACCCCGACAACACATCCAAAAAATTAACCTATTCCACCTCTTCAAACAACAATAACTCTACAAATTTCCCCTTCGCTATCATTGCCTTATGTCTGGATTGTTCACCCGGTGGTATCCACAGTCCATCACCTGGATGATAGGTGATCAAATCTCCGGCAAAATCAATTGTCATTTCTCCTGCCAGCACATAACCCATATGTCCTTTCGTACACCAGTCCGCTTCCACAAAATTATCTTCAAAACGCAAAAGACGCAGCCGGTGACCATCGCTGACAATCACTTTTTGCTTAACACCCGGAGCCGGTTCTTCCCAAGCTATTTCATCAAATTGAATTCGAAAGGAGTTCATTTTTTAATTACTTTATAGTGTGATTCCGTTCTTGGTATCGAAAACCTTCGCCTTTGCGTTCGTAGAGCCAATCACCCGAACCACCTCAAATTCGGCGTAGTCTTTCCATTGCGCTATCCATTGATCCAACAACTCGGGTGTTTCGCTTTCCATCAGTTGATAACAAACCTCTACTTTTTCATCTATCCAACTGTCCAAATAAGTTACACCCTGAGGAAGTAATCTCCCTTCCCGCTCAAAGCGTTGGTATAATTCCTTTATTTTATCCTTTTTAAATCGCTCAATCACCATGTACTTTGTTTGTTGGCGTTGGTTAGCGGCAAGTGGGTATTCCATGAGAACCACCTGATTACCCCGGCAATTAATGCTCACCTCCTCCGTATCCGGGACAGTAGCATGGCCGACTACTCTAAACCCAAATGATATATAATAATTTTCCAGATCGGGATTATCCGCCCAGGTATCTAAACGAAGCCGGTACAATCCTTTGGCTTTGGCATGCAATAACGTCCATTCCATGATATTCCCGAACAGCCTCCGCCCTTTGAATTTTTGGTTGGTAATGACGCGATGTAAATAGACGGCATCTCCAATTTCCCGTTCTCCCCAGATCACCGGGTCAGCGTAAGCAAGGTTGAACACACAGGCTATCTCATTGTTGATGAGTAGCTTGTAATGCAAGCCGTTTTTGATAGACTCCGCCACGCCTTGCCTGTCATTAGACACATAAACAGGATATCCTTTTCTTTTTTGGTATGCAATGGCTTCATCAAAAATCAGGCAAGCCTGATCCAGATCTTCCGCCTGAGTGGGTAAAATGATTGGGTCCATATCAGTTGAGTTTACCTTCCTCCTAAGTAATAGATCCCCATATTCTCCGGCAGTAAATCCGTAGACTTATTTGATGGATTCTGTCCCGTCGGCGGATTTATCTTCGTTGTTTTCACCAGGTACGGAACTCGTTTTTGGATAAACTGCTTCAACTCCTGAATGGATATTTTCCCATCACTGCCAGACCTGATCTCGCTACCGGATTCCATTAAAATATCTGCCGAAGTCATCCCACCATCTACTGCTACCCTTTTGTTCGTAAAAGCTTCAGAGATAGCTTTGGTAAAAGCACCATTACCCCAGCTTTCATCTTCATAGGAATATTCATTATAACTACAGGAGGCAATGATCTCAATGCCCGGAGCAGTTCGGATCAGGTCATTCATTACCTTGCTGGCAGCATCTTCTGAGTTCCAGTCTTTGGTACCATTAAAGGCACTTCCACTATGGCAGGCATCAACAAAGACCAATTTTTTACAATCAACATATTTCAATTCCTGTAAAATGTCATTTTCAAAATTGATGGAATAGGTCTTTTCTGCTTCGGATTTATAGTCTGAAGGCATTAGCAGGAATTCACCGCGATTATTGACTTTTCCGTGCGCAGATATATAGATCACCAGTAAGTCTTCTTTTTTCAATTTAAACCCACTGCGACGATGATGACTCAGTTTTTCAAATACCTCACGGATCGTGTTTGTCTTCGTTTCTGCTTTTGTATTAAATACATTCACATCCACTTCTTTGAACCCTTGTTTGACTCCTTTGAGAGATTCGTATAAGGTGGCAAAATCCTGAGCATCTTTGGTTGTATATTTTAAATTCTCGTAGGGTACACCGATGGAAATTACCAGCAGTCGGGGCTGCCCCTGCGGCGTGTAGTTAAACGTTAATTCCCGACTTTTAAATTTTGAGCCATCACCATAATCATATTCAATGATGACTTTATTAAGGCCCTCTTTCAAACGGATTTTGTTAGTATACGTTTGGCGAAACCGGCCCATATCATTCACCGGCTTAGTCAGGTCCACCTCATCCATCTTTTGCCCCTGCGCTTTACGGCTGTTCAGTAAAACACTAAAATTACGTTTATTCAATTCCTTTCTGGAAATCACTTTTACCTTAATTCCTATCTCGTTGGTATTCACCGCAAAATTTCTGGAACCTGCCTCGTCCGGATCATGGGACACCCAAAACATCTCATCCGGTACTTTTACCAAATCAGGTTGTCTGCTTAATTCCAATTGAAAGGTTTTCAGGATAGGTGACATTCCTTTTCCTATTGTTTCAAACTGAACATCAAGTGTTTTTCCATGAAAGGTATTTTTGAATTTAAATTTAAAGCAATGAGCTGTGGGGCGGTAAAGCAGGGATGCTGATCTTTTCAGAACCCAAAGATTGTACACCAACAGGAATTCTAAAATACGCCTCCGTCGGAACAGAAGCCAAGCCTCCGGTATTGAGGATTTCTACATTGAGTGAAATTGTCTCACCGGGTGAAGGGTTTTTCAGCGGACTAAAGCTACCATCAGCGACTAGTTTAGCCGGATCAGGTCGGTTTGAACTCAGTTTGGCGGTAGTACTCGTCAGTATAGCCCCTTTGGATTCCAAAGCGATACCAAAGGTATATTCACCCCGGGGAATAGACTTGGTTGCCTTCACCGGTACAATGATTTGCTTTTTCTGCCCCGGCTGTAAAGTACCGATTTGAACTGTTTCCCAAACATCAATCTGAGCGGTAGCACTGCTAGCACTTATTTTTCCGGATACTTCTTCCAGTTTAGTATCGCTTTGATTTGCCACTTCCAGCATAAAATAACCCCGTTCTCCGGCATCCAAGGATTGATTATTGTCGGCATCTACAAAGGTCGTATTTGACACTTGCAGCGCATGACTAAGTGCATCACCATAGACTTCTTCCTTTGCTCTTCCAGAACGTTTAGGGGCGGTAAATGGCTTATAGGAATGGGCACTGAGAAAAACATGAGACAGCTGACTGGACTTTTCCGGGATCAAACATCCGGTGGCAATAAGATCCCCGTTGTAAGCTTCAACGACTGACAAGCCAATTTCATGTCCGCCACTTGCTCCCGTGATATATGTTTCCGAATCCAGTTCTTTTCCATTAGCATCGGTCAGGATAATATCGGCTGCGGAGTACTTGGCCCTTTGCAGGTAAGACAAGGTCTGTCCGACTAAAGCAAAACCTCCTTCGGATAATTCGACCACAGCACTAGCCACATCATCAGCAGCACCACCAAAAGTTCGCGTCCATACCGTTTCTCCTTTGTTATTTAATTTCACCAGCCATTTATCAGTTGCACCACCACCGTTTGGACCAATTGTCCCGGCAATAGCATATCCTCCGGCTGCGACTTTAGTAATGTCATTACCTTGTTGTAAACCTTTGCCGCCCAGGTAGCGGGGGCCGCCCCAGAGGTCATCTCCATTTTGATCAATTTTTTTCACCCAGGCATCCTGATAGTATTTCTTATTTTTTTTACTGACATTCCCTAACAACACAAAACTCCCATCTGCTCCGCCAACGATTCCCGTCACCGGCCCTAATTCTCCTCTCCCGATTTGACGATCCGAGATTTCTTTGTTATCAATTCGCACCAACCAAAGATCATGACTGCGCATATCATCCTGTGAACCAACGGCCAGAAGTTCTCCTTTGCCGTTTGTGGCGACATCAATTAGTTCATCATCACCTTTCCAGGCACTACGGATCACTTTATTAAAAATTTCCTTCCCGTCCAGATCTACCTGAACCACCCATCCTTTTTTAGCACTCCTGGCATTTGCCCTGGAGTAACCAACCAGGGTAAAGGTGCCATCGAAATTTTGAACCACAGCATTAAAGGAGCTTTGGCCGGAACTACCGAAGCGTTGACGGAGGTGTACCGTTCCATCTTCATTCAAGATAAGCAGTAAGCCATAGAATGTTTTCGAATAGGGATCAGAGGTTTCTCCAACCGCAAAAAGCTGCCCATTTGAAGCGGCAATGACCTTATTGATCCGTTCGTAATTTCCGGAAGGCGTATAATCCCATTTGCTAAGGAGGCTGAAATCAGATTGGGCATTTGAAAGCAGATAGATAAAAAGCGCTAGGAAGGAAAGACCATATTTTTTAAAGATGATCATGATGGCGGGGTTTGGTTGATGGAGGATTTTGTTTAAAATTAGTAAAAAGTAGCTATTTTGCTAAAATTCAACTTGTTAAAAGAGGGACTATTGTACATTTTAACATCAACTGAAGGTAGAAATTGTCCCATCCAATGCCTAATTTTAAGATTTTCTTAACATTTTGCAGGTGAATACTTTTTTTGCAAAAATTGGACGGCGGGCAACTTATCGCCTAATTTGCGCTTGCCGATTTAACCTTTAAAATCATTTATCTACTTTGAAAAACGCCATCCCACTTTCCTCGTTTTTCTTCCCTAAATCTCTTTTGCTTGTCCTGGCAATGCTCTGGTCTCAGTGGGCTGCTGCCTCTCCTATCGATACGATTCAGGTTAAACAACAATACCAACAAGCAACAAAATACCTGGCGCAAAAACAAATTCAACCCGCTCGGGTACTGGCACTAAAAGCACTCTCAGGTTTAGCAACATTGCAAACAAATTCACCTCACTTAACCTTACCATTTTACTTACTCCTAGGCGACTGTGCGCTGGAGCTTAGCAATTTTACCCAAGCCCTAAATTATTATCAAAAATCTCAGGCGCTGCTTCCAGACAACGGGCCTTCATCTGCCTTACTACAAGCGGAGGTCTTCAACAAGCTGGGAAATTACTACAATGAAATTAAAGATTCTCCACAGGCTCGCAAGTACCTGGAGCAAGCCCTGGCGCTTCGCAAAGCAGAACTCGGCGCCACCCATCTAAAAGTCGCAGATGTATACAATAATTTGGGAAATTGCTGGAATGAAATGGGCGATTTCACGCGCGCACTAGAGTATCACCGGGAAGCGCTGGCTATCAGAAAAGCTCAACTCACCTCGCCCCATCCGATGATCGCCCAGAGTTATAATAACATTGGAATGAGCCTGGCAGATCAGGGCAGCCTGGATGAGGCATTAAATGCCTACCAGGAAGCCTATGAGCAATACAGCAAATATTACCAGGATATGAATCAGCAAATTGCCGATGTCTATATAAATATCGGTGACGTATATAGCCTTAAGGAACAGCTTGTCTTCTTTAAAAATTATCAGGAACGCGCCCTATCCATCTACAAACAGACCCTGGATGCCAACCACCCTACCCTTGCCATTTCTTATAACAATTTGGCCAACGTCTATCGTCGTCAAGGAGATTTTACAACCGCTAAGCAATATGATCAACTAGCGCTAGAAATACGAAAAAATAACTACGGAGACACCCATCCCGATGTCGCAGAAAGTTTGAATAACATGGCCTGGAATGCTGGTTTTGAAGGGCAATGGGAAGCGGCTAAGAAATGCTTTGATGCTTGCTTTCATGCGCTCAACTTTGATCCTTCAGCTGAGGACAAATTTGATGAAGTCAATGACCCTCAAATATTATTGACCGCGCTGGAGGGAATGGCCTATGTCAGTAGTGGCACAACCGCCTCCGAACCTACAACAACTCAATTACAACATTCACTCCAGCACCTGGAGCAAGCCAGTTCACTGATAGATTTTTTGCGCATCCGCTATGATGCTATCAACTCCAAACTAAAACTTGCCGAACGTGCCTACCCTATTTACGACCAGGCTATTCAAGTGGCATTGGGACTGTACCAGCTAACCAAGGATACTTCCTATCTACCTCAGGCCTGGCAGTTTTCCGAAAAAAATAAAGGTTTATTATTATTGGAAGCATTGAAAAAAACACAGGCGGAAAATTTTGCCGGTGTGCCAACCGAACGCATCAAGGCGGTAAAACAAATGGAAAGCAGGATCGGAAACCTGGAAAAGACCCGCTTCTTAGTCCAAGCTAATAAAGACACCATTGATCAGCACGTCATCGATTCGATCAACCACCAAATCTTTGAATCCAAACGTCAACTAGCGAAACGAATTAATCTCCTGAAACAGGATTACCCCGAATACTTCAACCTGCGTTACCAAACAGCTACTGTCCCTGTCAAGTGGATACAAGAGGAATTGTTACAAACGGATCAATGCCTGCTGGAGTATTTTATCGGCGAAAGTCAGCTTTTTCTCTTTGTGATTTGTAAAGATAATTTTGTTGTTAAAGCGATTGACTTACCCGCTAATTTCTATCAATGGATCTATGTATTTCAGGAGGCAATTCGAAGGTATCCAAAGGTGAAATCAGATGAGTTAACCCAGATTATCGAACAATATGTTCGCGCGGCCTATCTGCTTCAACAAATGTTGATTGCACCCGTGCAGGATTTACTTTCTCCAAACCTGATCATTATTCCAGACGGAGAACTGGGGCTCTTGCCCTTTGGTGCACTTTTACTAGATGAACCAGAAAACCCTCAGGCCTTTTCAACACACCCCTACCTGATCCGCCAACATAGTGTCAGCTATAATTATTCTGCGACTTTGCTAAAAGAAATGTCGGAGCGTAATCACCAGTTCAAATTAAAACCTTATGTCGGATTTGCTCCCCTGTTTAGTGAGGTTGATGGCTTAAAGGCTTTAAAATATAACCAGGAAGAGATCCTGGCGATCCAACATGAAATTGGCGGGCAAGTCTACACCGGCGAGTTGGCTACCAAAGCACAGTTCCTGGCTGAGCAGGCAGCTTACCGGGTGATTCACCTGGCCACCCATGCCAGTGCTAATAATCAGAGTGGAGATTATTCCTGGCTGGCTTTTTCTCCCTCCTCCCAACCCACCTCAGATGAGTCATTTTTATACGTTAAAGATATTTACAATACCCCGACCCGGGCTGCCATGGTGATCCTTAGTGCCTGTGAGACCGGGACGGGCAAAATGCAACGGGGGGAAGGCATCACCAGCATTGCGCGCAGTTTTTCCTATGCCGGTGCTGAAAGCCTGATGGCTACCTTATGGAGTGTGGATGACCGTGCGACGAACCAACTGGTCCAACTGTTATTCAGTCATTTGCAAAACGGTCAATCTAAAGATCAGGCTTTACAAGCGGCTAAGCTAAACTTTATTGAGGCGAATGGCCATAACAAAGCTCATCCATACTATTGGTCTTCCATGATTAACATTGGTAAAACGGAGGCTTTGTATTCCGGTTTCCCCAGGTGGGTTTTTATATTGGGTGGCCTGGTCCTCGTGATGATGGCTGGTATTTGGTTTTGGAAAACTATTTTTCCAAAAAAGAGGTAACAATTTAGCATCATAGTGGAATTGGTTTTATCAACCATATGGTTTTTATAAATCACCTAGTTTTTTATGAACCACTTAGGGCACAGTAGGGCACATAGCAATTGGTTTGTAGAGAACACATAGGGTAGCTTCGCTACTAATCGGTACTAAAATATATTTTCCTTCATGTT
>CBDUIU010000128.1:0-8584 GCA_965367335.1 uncultured Saprospiraceae bacterium | reverse complement strand
GCTTGTAAGCTAAGGTTACTATCTATACTGCTTTTCGGTCGCATGACTGCAAAGATTGTGTGCATCCCGTTCAACGCTTAAGCACTAATACTTTAAACGGCTTGTTTAGTTGCCGAACGCCATAAGCAAAGTCGAAAAGAAATGAAACGCGAACTCAATCGTCTGCAAAAGGATATGCCTACAATCAGGCGGAAATGTACGAATTGCTATTGGTGCAAAATTAGGAGAATAGAATTTCAATCTCTTTTCCTATATTTACTCCCCGAGAAAACAGCGACACCCATTTTTCATAGCATAAGGAGGGCATTACACGTGAGATATGAACCCATTCTACCGCCTGTACCCACTATTGGCGATATTATTTCTGCACACCCTTCTCTCTGCCCAAAATACACAGGCGGACCAACTCAAAGTGCAGCTTGATCAGGCGCAGGGTTCTGAACGCGTTGATTTACTCCTCAAATATTCCACCACTCATCCATCTCTTGATACTGCTGAATTGCGGATAAAGCAGGCTAAACAACACGCTGAAAAACTGCAATACCAGGAAGGATTGGGTAAGGCCTATGTTCACTTTTGTAGCCTGTATGCCAACAAAGGAAATCTCCAAAAATCCAGGTTGTACTATGATTCAGCTATGCTAATCGCTACTACCTACCAGCTAAAGGACCTGGAACGGGAAGCACTCCGTGAGTTTCAATTACAATCTGCTACTTCCGGAAACTTATCGGATGCCTTACATTTTATTTATCAAGCCAATCGGATAGGCGACTCTCTTCAGCATCCGCTTTATCCGGCTCAGGGACTACTGGACCTCGCCCAACTGTATTCCATTCGTCGCCATTTCGACTATATCGAGCCCTTATTAGACTCCGCCTATAACTTGCTGCAAATCCAACTGGAGCAGCCGGCACCCACCGGGATAGAAGCACTGAAAGAATTGCGTTGTCAAGTATTGCATAATCACGTCGGGTCTCAGATCACTCAAGGTACCTGGCAGTCCCGGATGAAAGCACTGGCCTTATATAAAAAAGTAGACAGCCTGGATTGCCTGCAAATCTGTAGTCCGGGTACCGTGGCCAACCTCACGCGTTTGCGGGGTTCTCTGTATATTGACCTGGACTCATTGGAAAAAGGGTTTGATTATTTGCAGCAAGCTATCCGCATCTATGAACAAGGGAGTTCAATCGAAGGGCATGCTTTAGCTTACAATAGTCTGGCAGTTTACTATGGGAAAAAGGATGATTATGCAAAAGCAAATAATGCGATGGAGAAAGCTGTCGGGTTGGCTAATCAGGATAAGGAAAACAAACGGCTACAGAGCCATATTATTAAATCAAAATCATTTCACCACTACTTTCAGGGAGACACTAAAGTAGCATTTGAAAACCTGCTTCAGGCGACAAAAGTAGAAAGAGAAATGATCAACGAGCAACAAGCAAACACCCTGGCCAGCATCCAGGTAAAATATGAAACTGCAGACAAAGAGCGACAAATTGCCGAGCAAAAGCTGGAACTTTCACTTTCCCAAAACCGATTCAATCAGCTGGCCCTCACTGCATTAGCGCTCTTCACCCTGGCCCTCGGACTCTTTTTATGGTTCCAAAACCGTTTAAAGAATAATACCCGGGAGGCCAGGCGTCTGCAGGAAGTCGATGAGCTCAAAACCCGGCTTTTTACGAATATTTCACATGAGTTCCGAACGCCACTCACCCTCTTAATGAATGCTCTTTCCCCTACAAACCGGGATAGGGATGGCCGGCTGGAGTTGAGCCCGCAACAAGCCGATATGCTGCTCCGCAATGCCAAAGGGCTTCAGTCTCTGATTGATCAGATGCTTGATCTTTCCAAACTGGAAGCAGGTAAAATGAAGTTACAAGCCACTCAAGGTGACTTAGATGATTTTGTGCGTAACACGATGCTTGCATATTTTGACGTGGCAGATCAAAAGGGGATCCAATTGGATCTGGAAATCCACCGCCAGGTACCTTCACTTTATTTTGATCCACATCAATTGGATAAAATCATTAGCAACCTGCTCTCCAATGCTATTAAATTTACCGGAGAAAATGGTAGGATATCCGTTATTATTGACCAGGACAAACAGCATGCTATCGTACGTGTACGTGATACTGGATCAGGAATCCCCGCCGAAGAATTAACGCATATTTTTGATCGTTTTTATCAACCCACCAACACGCAGCACCAAGGTACTGGAATTGGATTAGCTTTGGTCAAAGAACTTGTAGAGCTACATCGGGGGAATATTAAAGTGGAAAGTTCCGTAGGCAAGGGCAGTCTGTTCACGCTGTATCTTCCAGTAGGGCGTGATCACCTCAACGAAGATGAGATCCTTGTTAAAACAAAAGATACGACCGCTGTTTTCCCATCCATAACTACTACCAATCGTGGGCGATTCCTTCTCGGCGATCAAAAACAACCTGCAACAGCTCCTAAGGATGCACCCATTATTTTGATTGCTGAAGACAACACCGATCTATGTCAACAACTTAGCGATCACCTCTCCGCGCAATACCAGGTCATTACCGCTGCCGATGGACAAGCCGGGATTGACAAAGCCTTACTCCATATCCCAGACCTGATCCTGCTGGATGCGATGATGCCCAAAAAGAACGGATTCGAAGTTTGTCAGTTTCTCAAGAGTGATAACCGAACGGATCACATTCCCGTCATTATGCTCACGGCCAAAGCAACACAGGAAGACAAGCTGCGTGGTCTGGCGGAAGGTGCTGATGCCTACCTCTATAAACCATTTGATATCAACGAATTGAATTTGCGCATTGAGCATCTGATTTTCCAGCGTCGAATGCTCCGGGAGAAATACCTGCAAAGCAATGGAAATGGTAACGATCAACAGGAGGCTGTTCTCCCAACCAAGGACCAACGATTTTTAAAAGAATTAACTTCCATTATCCATGACCACCTTGATGATGACCAGTTCACCATTGAGGCATTTGCACAGGCAGCACACATGAGCCGGAGCCAGCTACATCGCAAACTCAAAGCGCTGACTGACTTAACTCCAACATTGTTCCTACGTAAAATCCGTTTACAACAAGGAAAAGCCTTACTTGAACGAGGCTATGGAAATATCTCAGAAGTAGCCTATGCCGTAGGGTTTAAAGATGCGGGATATTTTGCAAAATGTTTTAAACAAGCTTACGGAAAATTACCCAGTGAATTCAGAACGACCAACCCTACCTCTCTAAAATCTTAAAGCTGGAAAATCCAGCTTAGCTGACGCTCCCGCTATGATCTACCTTTCGACAAGTTAGAAAACAGAACATTTACTCCCTTCAAACTTTATAATTAAAGTTCTCATTTGCACCCTTGCCTGATCGGGCACCTTATCAATTGAGCCGCACTCAAAATTTTAACCTATATCAAGCTACTAATGAAACCCTTATCACCCATTTTACGACCTCTGTTAATCTTGCTTTTATTGATTGCGATTTGCGTCTTTCTGTATTATGGAAAATCATTCCTTTTACCCTTGACTTTCGGGATAGTATTTGCGTTTTTAGTGAATCCAATTCATATCAAATTAAGGAAATTGGGAGCAAATAAGTACATAGCGGCAATTCTCAGTACAACGAGTATTCTTGTCTTTGTGGTCACGCTACTTAGTCTTGTAGGATGGCAAATAGAACAGTTATCAGAACAATCTGATCAGATTAAACAAGAATTGGTTAGTCTGCAGAAACGAGCCCAGTCTTTCACAAAGTATCAGTTTGGGGTCACTTTTAACAAACAGGAAGAATACGCAGAAAAAGCCATTGACAACCTTAAAAGTAATGTTGGAAAATTTATAGGAACTACCGCTTCCATTTTATTTAATTTTTTACTTTCCCTGATCTATACGATTCTACTTTTAACAGAGAAAAAAAGAATTCAGGCATTTTTTTACCGGATCACAGAAAGCGAAAAAAAGATGCAGAACACCATTGACGAGACTTCTATAGTTATCCAAAAATACCTGAGCGGAAAATTATTGATCATTGGTATTCTTGCAGTAGCCTACGCTACTGGCTTTATGATTGCCGGTTTAAATTACGCCATACTGATTGCGGTTTTGGCTGCTTTCTTAAGTTTTATCCCTTATGTGGGCAACCTGATCGGAGGCAGTTTCGCCATCCTGATCACCTTAGCTACCGGAGGCAGTATTACGGAAATTTTTATTTTAGTTGGCGTTATGTCCCTGGCCCAGGTGATCGAATCCTACATTTTAGAACCCTGGATTGTTGGTAGCAACGTAGATTTAAACCCGCTGTTCTCAATTCTAGCTGTTATTGCCTTTGGAATGATTTGGGGAGCAGGTGGTGCTTTGATTGCGCTACCAATTGTCGGTGTGTTAAAAGTATTGTTTAGCAATTGGAAAGCTTATCAAGCCATTGGATTTTTAATGGGGAACGACGAAGTTAATTTAGATGAAAGTATAAATTAAATCTATTGCTACAATTTAATTTATAAACCGAACATTTCCCCACCTCATCGGTTCTATCGATATTTATAATACACTAATAATTAATATCATGAAAGATAATTCACCTACCGTTCACAAGATTGGTGCCTTGAAAAATATGAAAGATTGGCATTTACCTCATCAGGAAAAAGACATCCGTAACTGGGATGTTATCACTACCCATGGCGACGTAATTGGCACCGTCGAGCATTTGATTGCAGATACAGAAGCTAAGCAGGTAAGATATGCTGAAGTAAAATTGAATGACCAGGTAGACCAGTATCGGGATAATAGTTATCGCGATCAGTTAGACCAAACTATTCGTAGCCATTTTGGCAAGGAAGATGACCGGCACGTACTCATCCCAATTGGTATGCTTAACATCGATGAAGCAAAAAAAAGCGTAACAACTTCCCCAAACATGACTGTTAATCACATCTCCAATGCTCCCCGTTACGGCGGCATTGACAATCAAGCAGCAACTCCTGCTCACGAATGGATGTGCGTGAAATATTTTGCAAACCTGGATGACAAAGACCGGGAAGTATACAACCAAAAGAAATATGACTTTGAAGGATATCGTACTACCCCTTACATCACCGATCGGGAGTTTTACGGCAGCGACTTTTTCAGCCGTGATCGATATCATAGACGCTACCGAAACCGGAACAACACCATGGTCGGTGTAGACACCGGTGGTCCACGATAATCAGGGCTCTTATAAATAGACTTGTTCTGGCCCATCTCAATCAGCTAGGCCAGAACAAGTCTAATAGTTTTAATAGTCTCTATTGCGGTTGCAGTAGAGACTTTTTTTTATACGGTAAGCCAAATCTGAATAATTATTCTCTCCTTTTTTTTGTAAATTGTAGGCGCTTCACTTAAATTTACTTCTGCACATGAAAAGAGCAATACCTACTTTAATATGCTGCCTGCTGTTCTCCAATCTTGTTTTTACTCAATCCGTGGCCTGGCAGCAAAAGATCGATCCCTCCGTCCTACAATCCGCAAAAAACAATCAGCTTATTGAATATATGGTCTTGATGGAGGCCCAGGCGGACCTAAGTAAATCGGAACTATTTCGAAATAAGAAAGATAAAGGAGCCTATGCCTACCAACAACTCCATCAGCTGGCAGCAAGCAGTCAGCAAAACGTGGTTCAAATGATTCGCGGGTATGAAGCCGAATATCAATCCTTTTGGGTAGTCAATACGCTTTGGGTAAAAAGTGATCTCCGGCTGATAGAAGAGCTGGCGCGTTTGCCGGAAGTTGCCGGTATCCATCCCAATCCAAGGGTCAAGTTTGAAGGGCCTCATAAAACTACAACTACTTCGTTAAGAGACCCTCAGGGCGTCGAATGGGGCATTACTACGATTGGTGCAGATCAGGTTTGGGCATTAGGACATACTGGTGCCGGTATAGTCGTGGGTGGGCAAGACACCGGGGTTGAATGGGACCATCTTGCTATTAAAGATCAATATCGTGGCTGGAATGGTAGCACGGCTGACCACAATTACAACTGGCATGATGCCATCCATACCGCCCCGGCGAATCCTTGTGGCGTCAATACCGTTGTTCCCTGCGATGATAATGATCATGGGACACATACCATTGGTACGATTGCCGGAGATGATGGGGGCAGCAATCAGATCGGTGTCGCTCCCGGAGCTAAATGGATGGCTTGCAGAAATATGGATGAAAATAATGGGACACCAAGCACTTATATCGAATGCTTTCAGTGGTTTCTAGCTCCTACGGACCTCAATAATCTCAATCCCGATGCCAGTAAAGCGCCCCATGTGATCAATAACTCCTGGAGTTGTCCTACCTCGGAAGGTTGTAACACGGGCAACTTTGCGACCATGGAAATGGCGGTAAATAACCTAAGAAGTGCTGGAGTTGTGGTTATTGCTTCGGCGGGAAATAGTGGTTCAGCTTGTTCCACGGTCAATGCTCCGCCGTCAATTTTTGCGGGTAGTCTTTCTGTTGGTGCCACCAATAGCTCAGATGCCATTGCGGGCTTCAGTAGCCGGGGAGATGTAACGGTCGATGGTAGTAACCAGATGAAGCCGAATGTCTCTGCTCCTGGTGTAAATGTGCGAAGTTGTATTCCTGGTGGTGGTTATGCTAGCTGGAATGGTACCAGTATGGCCGGGCCGCACGTGGTAGGTACCGTTGCATTAATCCTTTCCGCGGTACCTGGCCTGGCAGGTAATGTGGCTCAGGTCGAATCCTTATTAGAAAGTACCTCAGGTGGACAAACGACAACCCTGACCTGCGGCGGGATTCCAGCCGGTAATAGTCCAAACAATATTTTTGGCCATGGCCGAATTGATGCGCTCGCTGCAGTTAATGCTGCAATTGCCTTACCGGTAGAACTAACAGCCTTTTATGCCGTTGCTAAAGAAAGCAGTATTCAGCTCCATTGGCAAACAGCCAGTGAATACAATAGTGCTTATTTTGAATTGGAAAAAAGTAAAGATTTGGATCAATGGGAAATCGTGGGAAAAATACCAGGTCAGCAGCATACCCAAATCACTCAACAATATGCCTACGAAGACTTATTACCTTATCCCGGACTTAATTATTACCGGTTAAGACAAGTAGATCTGGATGGTAGTTTTGAGTGGAGTAAAGTCATTACCGCCAGTTTAAAAAATCAAGTGCCTAGCTTTTCGATCTATCCTAATCCCACCCGGGAGCAGCTTACTTTGCAAATGGATCAGTTATCCACTCCCAGCATTCACATCTATATTTTTGATCAACTCGGCCGGCCGATATATCAGCAGGAAGAAGCCGTTAGTCAATCAAAATCACATCGTATACTGACCCATGGCTGGATAAGCGGAATGTATTATTTAGTGATTAAGGATGAGCAAGGCCGAATATTATTTGCAGAAGAGCTATTAAAAAATTAGTTGGCATTTTAAATTGCTTATCAGTTTGAGATTATGCTAGGCAAATTTGTTGCTGTAGCGTGCTAGAAAATATTGGTATACCCCATAACAAAGTAAGCCTATTGCCATGATGCCCATGAGTACATCTCCCATTTTAAATCCTTGTATGAAATTAAACATGCCCTCTACCCCCTCCACTGCATTTGCATTATCCTGCATTGCCGCACGAAAAGCAAAATAAGCAAAGATGGCAAAAGAGAATCCTCTGGCAATAAAACCGATCATCCCGGATTTTTCCAGTGCTTCCCGGGACTCTATATTTTTTCTGATGTCGATATCTTCCAGAAATTTCATGCTAATTCCCTTATAGAATTGGTACACACCAACGCCCAACATAATCAGCGCAACGGCTACCATCAGGATTTGACCATAACTCTGATTGAGCAAGAAATTTGCTGCACTTTCTTTGGTATCCCCGTTTCCGGAATTGCCTATCACACTATAAAAAACAGACACGCCCAACAGACCATAGATCACACCGCTGATAACATATCCCACCCTTTTAACCGTGCCCACCTTATCTTTACCTTCATTTTTAGCATCCATGAGTCCGGAATAGATTCTCCAGATCGCATACCCAAATAACCCAACCGCTAAAAGGATCAAAATGATGTTGCCAAAGACCTGATCTTGTAAAAACGAGATCACCCCGTTTTTTCCGGCTACTTTCCCGCCGATATTCATGGCAGCTAAAAGGGTCAATAAACCAATGAGAACATAAACGAAGCCTTTGGTAATGATTCCTATTTTTCTAATGCGTTCAATCATGGTGGTGTGTTTTGGATAAAACTTAAACGCCACTGGATTGTTCGCTATGGTTGCCCTTCCCAGTGGTTCCTATACTTTCCCGGAGAGAAACTTGGAAGCTGAGGTAATCCAACCTTCACAATATCACCCTTACGCAGTTTTGGACTGCTTTCTTTGGACTCAAATCCTCGCACCACTATAATCGCAACCGAATTCCTGGTCCTAATAAATAAAACCATTTTCCCTCCGACAGCAAATAGCCCCCACCAAGATACAAGGGGAAACTCAATTTGGTCTTACGGTATTGGAGCGGATAAACACTTCCCAACACTACAATTCCGACATCTCGATTACTGGCGTCTTCGTTAAAATTAAAGGCATTCAGCGCCAGAAAGCC
>CBDUIU010000127.1:0-8584 GCA_965367335.1 uncultured Saprospiraceae bacterium | reverse complement strand
TTTATTTTCAATCAGAGTAGCGCTAGTATATAAAGCAAATGTAAAAAAGGTAACTACCCATAGGTAGTTACCTTACAAGAGCGATTCTGGTGATGTATAAATTTTTTAGGGAAATTAAAGCCGCTCGCTCGTCCAAATAAGATTAGGGTTAAATAATTATTTATACAGTTAAGTCTGAAAGGACAAGTTGTCAAATAGGAACATATTATTTAATTCCTAAAAGCAAGTTGCCATTTATATCCTATAGAAACATCACCCAAAAGGGTGAAAGACATGATGTATACAAATAAATGTGTAAAACGCTAAATCGTTTTATAGTAATTGGACTAGGCCATTGCGGGGGAGTTTATAGAGAAAGGTGGAGTGTGAGTCAGCTGGTGGACTAGTTTATATACTATATCCCTCTAACTTTTGCCAGTGCTTGCGTGCGGGTACTGACTTCCAGTTTGCCATAGATATTTTTCAAATGAGTTTTTACGGTATTAATACTGCCTTGTTGGGCTTCGGCAATCTGCTGATTGGTGTAACCAAGGTTGAGGTAGTGCAGAATTTCGCGTTCCTTGGTAGTAAGTTGATCGGTGAGGTGATGCTGAGGTAGGTTAGTAGTTTGGCGAACAGTCTGGTGGTTAAATAGTGCAATTTCTAAAGAAGTATGAAGATCTCTTTCATCAAATGGCTTGACAAGATAACCCAGCGGACGAGTGTGTTTGGCTCGTTCAAGGGTTGCTCTATCCGTATAGGAAGTGAGGTATATAAAAGGAAGTTGGTGATGGGTATTGATATGTTCAGCAAGATCAATACCACTAAGTTCACTACCTAAATTGATGTCGAGAATGATAATATCAACATCTTGTTGCCGGAGCGTCCAGTATGCTTCATTCCCCGAGTGGTTAATTGCAGCAACCTGGTAGCCATTTTTTTCTAAACAAAATGCGATGTCTTCGGCGATAATCGGATCATCTTCTACGATAAGGACTTTCTTTAAAAAAGACATATATAATAGTTAAGATGTTTTGGCTAAAAATTGTGAAGTATTTCCTCCCGATTATTTTCGGAATCTAATGTTGTGAAAACCGGAATTCGAATGTGTACCGCGGTACCTGCATCCTGAAACACTTGCATCTCTGCTTTCATTCGCTTACAAAGCGCTCTCAACAACTGATACCCAAATCCATCATTCGCTTGCTCTTGATTAAAGCAGGTCCCAATCCCATTGTCTTTCACCTTTAATTCCAATTCCACTCCATGGTTGATTAATTGGACGAAAATTTTACCATTTTGTTCCGGGGCAAAAGCATATTTCAAGGAATTGGTAATCAATTCGTTGATCATGAGCCCGATATTGATGGCCATGTCAATATCCAGTGGATTGGCCTGGATATCCAGGTGGAGGCGAATGCGTTCTGGTTCTATATTATAAGAGCGAAACAGACTACGTGTCAATTGCTCGACATATTCCTGCAAATGGATATGTTGCGGATGGTCTTCCTGGTATAGATACTGATGGATGAGCGACATGGAGCGAACCCGGTTTCGGCCTTCTTCAATAGCCCGGAGCGCGGTTTCATCATCGATATATTTGGTTTGTAATCGCAATAAACTACTAACGACTTGAAGGTTGTTTTTGACGCGGTGATGAATTTCTTTTACCAGAAAACCTTTTTCTTCCAATGCCTCTTCCGCTTCAATTTTTGCCTGTTGAAGGAAACGATTACTTTGGTGTTTTTGCCTAAGCTGGTATGCTGCCAACCCGATGACGAGTAGTGCCAATAAGAGAAGGATGAGTAGAAATAATTGCCAGGTTTGATTTTCCTTTAATTTAAGTTGTGTCAATTGATTGTTAGCCTGGAGTAAGGCGATGGCTTGTTCCTTTTGCTTTTTTTGGAAATAATCTTCCATTGAAAATAATTGCTCTGAAGCGGCTCCATTGTAAAAACTATCCTGCAGCGCCTCGTACCGTCCTTTGTGGTAATAAGCTCTTTCAAATAATTGGTATTGAGAAAAAGCTTTTGCCAAAGTATTATGAGCCTTGAGCATTGTACGGTGATGGGTTGACTTATTTGCCATTGCCAGGCCTTTATTAGCCAATTGAATCGCTTTTGTGGTTTCATTGTTACTTAACGCAATGTTGGCTTTTCGAAGCAGGCAGTTAGTGGCTTCCGGATACAAATTTAAATTGTTAAAGTGATTAATGGCACTATCCAGTAATTGTAGTTCAAACTCCGTGTTTTTATTGATCCGGGCCAACTGGGCTTTAGCTGAAAAGATATATCCCAAAGAACGAACGCTATTTTGTGCCAGTCGTAATTCAATGTATTCCTGATAATAGTCTGCTGCTTTTTCTAGTTCTCCTGTCATCACATAGCTTCGTGCGGCATTGTATAAAGCAGCAGTAAACATTCCTTTTTTATCATGCATCCGCCCAATCGCAATGGCCTTCTCAAAATTCATCAGGGCTCGCTTCGGAGCCAGCCACTCTAAATGTAATAAGCCTAAGCGATTGTAAATATCGGATTGCCCCTTCCAATCATCAATGGATTCTTTAACTTCCAGCGCTTGCAAATAGAGGTGAAGAGATTCACCTAAATGACCCTGTTTATTTTTCAGCCAAGCCAAATGAATCAAAGTAGATCCGTAACGCCCCCTGTTTCCCGTTGTTAAACTGTGCGCCTGAACTTTCCTCAGGTTTTCTTCTGCCTCGCAGAGTTCACCGTTATTAATGAGTAAAATGGCTAGTTTATGGGTGTTCTCTTCCCAACCGTCTATATTGCCTTTAAGCTTACAAAATTCAATCGCTTTTCGCCGGTAAGCTATGGAAGAATCAGCATTGAGGTGGCAATATACTTTAGCAATTTTTTCAAGGTAAAATGCTTGCAGCGAATCAGAAAACGTTAAGCCTAACAGATTTTTTATACTATCAACTTCTTGTCGTTTTTGCTTACTCAGCTCAGAGGCAGTTGGATAGGTATAGGATGAGGCGAATAATCCATTTTCTCCGGAGAAAAATAGACAGATAAGGATCGCAAATAGTGAGGAGAGACGCATGAATTGACATACGGATTTTTAGAGAAAAAGATTCTCTCTGCGAAGGACTTGTGCTGATAAGGAGATATAGAAAATGTGAAATTATAAGACAAGATGTAAAACGTCTAAGACACGTTCAGGATCGCTGATAGAAAAAAATTCAAGTTTTAGCTGTGTATGATCTGCTATTCCGCGGATCGCTCCGAATTGAAAGTCCAAACAAGTCACTTCAAACCTATTACTATCTATTGGGTTTGATTGACAGGCATGCAGGCCTCTGCGTCCACCGACACCATTAACGAGGTAGTGAATACCAGGGTGAGCATAGTCAGTGATTCTTTCATATACATGGTTGTGACCAGCAACAACCAGATCAGCGCCCCAGTCTGCAAAGGGCCATTGCATGTTAGTATGATTCCCATGCAGCGCAGTAGAGAAAGGAGCATGGTGGAAATAAACCAATTTAAACGGAGCAGTTGAGTTAACCAATTGTTCTTGTAACCAAATCGCCTGTTCGGAACTGCAGCAACTCGCATTTCCGTTTTTTCCACTATTGATAGCAAAGCAATGAAGGGGCCCCCACCTGAAATCATAATAAACTTCTTTCCCTGGTAGAGTGAAGAAATTTAAATACGGAATATTATTGTTAATATTTTGAGAATCATGATTGCCTAATGTGGGAAAAAAACGATTTTGTTGTGTTGTCGTAGCCGTTCCTGTGCACCTGAAGCTCTCCGGCGCATCTGGATTATAAATAAAATCGCAGTAGTACTGTGAAATATTATCCCGGATGGAAGATAGCTCTCCGTTATCATAATTATTATCACCAGTAGTAATGATGAAATCAGGAGACCAACTTTTCACCAGTTCCGATACCTGCCTGGCGGGGTCTCCTGATTCACCATAATCCCCAATGATTGCAAACACAATGTTGTCTGCTTCTATGTTGATCTCTACCTGGTTGGGTGGAGTCAGTGAGAGCTTAGCACAACTCGCATAGATCAAGAGCGAAAAAAGCATGAAACCAGGTATGTTTTTCATAAGCGACTAAAATTGTAGGTTTAATACTAACCGATCAGGCGCTGGGATTAGCGTTAAATGTCGCTTTGCATGTAGTCGGCTTCGCTTGTGCCACTTAGGAATGATAAAGCCAATCAAGCCACCAACAATATATCCGGTGACGACATCCGAAGGGTAATGTTTACCAGCAGCTACCCGTAAATATCCCGTTAAAGCTGGAACCGTCATCGCTACTCCCCAGATATAAGGTTTCCATTTAGAATCCGGAAAAAAATCTTCAAATACACTTGCCGTAAAAAAGCAACTCGCCGCCGAGATAGAGGTGTGACCGGAAAAGAAAGAAAAGCGTGCAGACAGACCTAGTTTGTCTGATAAGTCTGCGTGTTCATTAAAGACGAAGGGTCTGGGGCGTTTGACAAGTCGCTTGGTTAAGATGGTTATTCCTTTGGTTAATAACATTGTTTCTGCGTATAACAAACTGATCTGACCAAAGTGAGAACGGGATTTCCGAAAAGGCAAAAACAATAAAGGAGTGAGGTAAGCGCCACTAACCAGATAGTCGCTGGAGTTAGAAGCCTTTTTTGAGATATTATAGGTAGCCAGCAGATCAAATGACAAGACTTCAGAGCGATTCATCCGGTAAATAGATGCTTCGGGATAAGGTTTTACCTGTAAATGAATGAGGAGTCCTGCACTCAAAGTTGTGGTACCCACACCCAGCAAAGTCACTTCCTTTCTCCAGTTAAATTCATAGGGAGATTGACCAGGCAGCAGCGTACAAATCAGGCATAACAATGCCAGGATGCTTGTTTTTACCAATTGCATCTATTTGATTTTTTGAAATGAAAATTAATCTTTATTGTCTGTACGTATTTTTGAAACGGGAAAGTTGCTTCAAGTAGAATTAGATTTATGTACCCATTAAACAAAGTCAGACTTCGCCAGTCTTCTTCATTTTATAGAAGATGAAATTGAAGCTAGATGTAATAAGTGGTTTATAAAAAAGTGAGCTTATTTTGCCACGGATGCCACGGATGCCACGGATGCCACGGATGCCACGGATGCCACGGATATGGATAGCTATACACCCGTGTAAATCCGTGATATCCGTGGCAACTATTTCACACCCAATCATAGCAGAATTCCAAGTTGTGTACTTATTTTTTATCATTTACGGGTTGTCCTGTGGATAAATGAATAGTACAGGGTCAGAAAGTACAGCTGAGCCAAAAACACCGATGGCTCCATCAATCTCGGAATCCAGAAATACCGGCTCCACAAAAGGATTCTGAATAGCAGCCAGCTGGTCATCCAGGTCCTGGTAAAATTTGGCAGCTTTAGCATCCAGGGATTGAATATAAACAATAGCACTATCGCCCTCCAGATATTCGAACGAAACTTCAATGTTTACCTCCAGCAACTGGCCGTCGATATTTTGGTCATTAAAAATAGTTCTCCCATAATCAATATTCAAAAATCGCTCGCCATTGGTGCAATCATTTTTTATCACATCTAATACATGTGCATGGTGACGGCTGGTGTCGATCATCCGGTTCATTTGCGAGCGGTAATAATTCTGCTCCCCGGGTACATCTCTAAACTTGATCACAACGCCATCGTGTCCTCCATAGATATCAAAAAATTCAGCGATATAGCTGATGGTGTCAATTGATACTTTGGCCTGTTCGATGGTAGTGGTAGCAGTGTATGATTGGCCTTCATAGTTGATAGATAGGGTATAAGTAGTATTAAATTTTGCCAGGTGGCTACCTTGGTAGAAAGGCAACCAACGACAACGAAACTGATCAAAGGTAGAATCCGCTTCCAGTACATCCATAACTCCTTCATTATCTGTGATGATCACCTCCGCATTTCTGGCGAATACTTCCTGTGGCGTAACTTCTTTACTAAAAAATGGAAGACTATTACTGATAAAAACTTTTGGTATTTCCCCCGGAATTAATATGCTTTCAATAAATAATTTGCTAGTAAAAGAAGCTTTAGGCGGCGTAATGCTAATATCTTTCTGACAAGTGAAAAAACAAAAAGACACAAATAAACTAATAGTTAAAGGAAGGTTTTTCATGGCTATTAAAATTTAAAATTATAGCTAATGGAAGGTATGATAGGAAGCAGCGAAACCTGTTTGGCTTTTGGTTCGCTGGTTAAAGGATCAACGGTTAGGTAGACGAAGTAAGGATTAAGCCGGCTGTAGATATTATAAAATCCAAAGACCAATTCCGAGTCATATTTCTTTTTGAAAAGGCGGCGTTGTTTTTTATAAGTGAGAGAGATATCTAAGCGATGGTAATCCTTTAGTCGGGTATTATTCCTGTTTTCATAAACAAAGTAATTCCCTTCAAACAAACTACCTCCGTAAGTCGTGCTGATCCGGCCAACCGGTAGTGTATACATAGCTCCGGTAGTATAAGTAAATACGCCGGAGATAATCCAATGTTTGCTGAGGTTATAACTAGCCACCAAATTCAATACATGACGGCGATCGTATTTAAAAGGAAATTTTTCTCCGAAATTGAGTTCCTTAAATTGCTGATCTGTTTTTGACCAGGTATAGGAAATCCATCCACTTAGCTTGCCTGTATTTTTTTTAAGAAAAAATTCCGCACCATAACTCCACCCTTTTCCGTAGGTAAGAAAATTGTCTACGTCCAGGTTTTGGATCAACTGATTCCCCTCTTTGAATAAGACCTGATTATCCATGGTTTTGTAATACACCTCCACACTCGCTTCCAATTTGTTTTGATTGAAATTCCTGAAATAACCTAGCGCATATTGCTGCGACCGCTGTGGTTTGGTCGCCACCGAAGAGGGGACCCAAATGTCTGTTGGAACGGATGCCGTAGCACTTGGGATAAGGTGGAGAAACTGATTCATACGGGTGTAGGCAGCCTTAATGGAGGCCGACGGGCTAAGGCCATACCTTAAACTTACTCTGGGCTCTACTTCAAAGTAACTGATATCCTGATTGCTAAAAGCGGGAAGTCTAAGCCCGATGTTCATAGTGAGCTGCGCAGTGAGGTCTATTTCATCCTGGAAATAAAGCGCAAAGTCATTATAGTATTTAGCCGGGAGTTTATTGTTTTTTTCGGTGGTGCCACTACTGCCTGATTGAGCACCGGTATCTCCGAAAGATTGGAAACGATGGTTGGTATAATCAAGGCCAAACTGAATATGATGATTTGGATTAGGGTAATATTGAAAAGCGAACTTAGCTCCGATATCCCTGATATCAGAAAAAACCTTAGAAAAAGAATTGTCTTGAAAGGTAGAGATATCTTGTTTATACTGATTGATGATAAAAGAGGTATTGGAAAAAAGTTTTTGCCCGAATAAATGATTCCACCTGACGGTGCCCGTAGCATTTCCTAATAAGATATTATAATTTAATCCTTGTGCTACTCGGTAGACCGCATCGTCATTTCCTTTGAATGCACTCACAAACAGCCGGTCTTTGTTGGACAATTTCCAGTTTACTTTGGCATTCAAGTCGTAAAAATGATAGTTGGAGGTATTGCCTGGTGGCAGAAAGGGCTGAACTAACAAATCAAGGTAAGTTCGTCTGCCGGATATGATAAATGAGGCAGTTTCTGCTTTTATTGGACCTTCAATGGTCAGTTGAGAGGTGATCAATCCAATGCCACCTTCCACCCCTGCTTTTTTTAAATTTCCTTCTTTCATTTGGATATCTAAAACAGAAGAAAGGCGGCCTCCATATTTTGCTGGAAACCCGCCTTTGATCAAGCGTACTTTATTTAATGCTCTGGAGTTAAATGTGCTAAACAAACCGAAAAGATGATTGGGATTGTAAACAGTGGCTTCATCTAACTGTACCAGGTTTTGATCAGTATTACCACCCCGAACATGAAAACCTGCCGTGCCTTCATTCCCGCTTTGGACTCCGGGTAATAACTGGATGATCTTTAATACATCCGCTTCCCCCAGGATTAATGGCAACACTTTGATCTTTTCAATCGGCACATCAATGACACTCATTTGGGCATTGCTAATATTCTGATCACCAGTTTCGCTCTGACTGGTCACCACAACTTCATCCAGGATCTGGGCATTGGCAGTTAAGTTGATGGATAACTCGAGATTTCCTTTAGGATAAATCTTTTTAATAGCAGGCTGATACCCGAGATACGAAAATACTAACCCCAAGCTGTCGGATGCAGGCAATGTGATGGAATAGAAACCATAGGCATTCGTGATCGTTCCTTTTTCGAATTTAGTGGCATAGATGCTGGCACCGATCAAGGCTTCTCCATTTGCTTCGTCGGTGATGTAACCACTAATAGTAAGGTTTTGGGCACTGGCAAAAAGACTGAATAGAAAGAGCGTTAATAGAGTAGAAAGTCGGGGGTGGAGGGTAGGGGTTGGTAACATGTTGCTTACTTTTCTTCTCTATACGAATTTGAAATTTGAGAAAGCTGCGTGAGGGGAAAAAAAGAGTGGAGGGTTGTGAGTTTGGAGGGTTTATATGAGGTTTATGAGGTTTATTGAGCGTAGCCCCGTCTGC
>CBDUIU010000126.1:0-8587 GCA_965367335.1 uncultured Saprospiraceae bacterium | reverse complement strand
ATTTTTTCTACCCCCTTGTTCCCCCCCTTCTTTTTTTGATCTGTTGGTATTGATGGCAATACTTCGGTAAATGTTATTTGCTGCACGTTCCGCTTTGTTAATCGCCCCAAAAGCTGAACCATGAGTGGATGCTGCAAATCGATATACTGAGGTTTGTAATCATCAGAACTATTTTTCGTCTCCCTCTGTCTCCCTGTTTGACGATCCAAAATAGTTAGGAACCCCCTGGATGGCAATTTATTAAATCGCTGCCATTGTTGTACCCGCAGATAATAATCGGTGTCTGATTCCCCCCTGTAAGGCACCGGGAATTGCCCGATCTGGAAAATCCAGGTCTGCCGATGAACGACCAACCGCTCCCCAATGGAAATTCGCGGTATTCGAACATGTCCATCTTGCCTTTCCCCCTCCCCCCGGTAGATGGCCCCCAGTCGAGACTGTAACCATGACCAGTTCGGAAATTCTAGGCCAAAGCAATTCAATAAGCGATACATGGTCGATCGGCTCCGCCAGCTTTCAAATCCAAGGTCAAAAATTGAGAGGATGCGTTTCTCCCAGCGTAACTCTATTTTAGCTGGTGGCCTGAATTGTACTTCCAACTCCCCTACTGGAATCTGATGTGCTTTGCTAAGCCTTTGGTGGCTTCCCGGTGATCGTATTTCTGCCTTTAGCAATGGTGGGTGTACATTAGCATTAAAGGAAGAAGCATCATTATTCTCAGCCCATAACTGCTCCCCTTGCCAGTAAAGATTCCATTGTTGTATTTTCCTGCTCACGTTTTCTGGAAATAATGGCAAAAACCGCCCAATAAGTTTTCCGTAGCCGGTATGCACGGTGTCAATATAAGCTTTCCAGGTTTGGTCTTCTTGAAAAGTTTGAATCAAGGCACTTCCGCACCATTCCCCTTTTAGGTGAGCATACGGAAACAAGTCCTCACTCACTTTGACCAGGTCTTCCAAATGGATATGGACACCCTCTCTATCTCCATTCCGAGCTAAGCGGCGAACAGCGTCCTCCCACTTTTTTTGTTCGTCGCTGGGCTCAATTTCAGGCTCCTCCAATCCTCTTTCTCCTAAATAAAACCGGAAAAAATCTTCGTAGATATCTAACAGGGCTCCACTATGACCTTGTGGGTAAGATTGCTGGAGAAATTGTAATAGTGCAGGTTGAAGCTCACTTACATTAAGGGGGCAAACTGCTCTCACCAGTTGATCCAATTCCTGAATGATCGTATTCAACTCATGAGTAGGCATGTCGTTTATGGCCGCTTGGGTTGCATCTTCAAAGAAAAGTTGCTCGGGCCGAAGGTGAAGATTGGTTAGATGAAATCGGTGAAATACCTGATCATCAATTTCATCAGTTCGGGCAGTATCCTGATAGTACTGTAGTAAAGTCGATAAGGATTGCACTTGTAGAAAAGCTTGCTCCAGGATAATTGCTCGTTGCTCAACGTCAGCATCTAATAAGATATGACAATGATTGTTTAAATCAAACAACATTTGAATACACGACTCTTTCCCCGGAAAATCTGACTTTTGCTCTATCAATTGTAATAACTGATAACTCCAATTGCTATCTAATGCTGAAATTGGCCATTCCCATTCAAAAACGCCAAGATTGATCAACCTGAGTAAGTATCGCTCCAATTCTTCAGTGTCTGCCTCAACCTCTTTCAACAATACATTTACGATTTCATCAAAAACTATAGATTGCGCTGAAAGATGGCTAATTAAAAACAATAATAACTCGTCGATGCCTACTCGTTGAATCGACTCTACATTTCGTGAGTTTAAAATATATCGATATTCTTCCCCCTTCCGTTCCAAACTTGGATTGATACGAATGGGCATTTGACTTCTAAACTGAGGAATACCGATAAGCCACTCCTGGAAATAAGGAAGTAAATGGGTATTGAGGTAAATATGATCTTGACTTGGTATGCACTCACCCGTTGGAATATGCCGAATGGCCAAGCGAGTAAAGCGACTATAAGGAGAAGTTTTGATACTCATCCTGGTGATATACTTTAGTAAGCTGATAGAAGTTTGACGCTGTTTTTTCACCCAGGATTCCGGAGGAGTTTCCCAAAAATTAGTACATCGACGGAAAAGCGATTGGCTGGAAAGCAGGAGCGATTTGAGAAAATCCTCGTCTTTAGAAATTTCTTGGAGTTGCATTGCAGACGAGTACCAGGCTTCCTGAAAAGTGCCCTCAAACTGTTTTCGAAGCCCTTGTACTTTCTCTTTCTGAATCAGATACTGTTGTAAAATACCTAGTAGTTGCTTTATGCTTTTATTTTCTTCCCGCCCACTCAGAAACCTCTCTAGTTTTCGGTATTTAGGTTGTCGACCATTATAAAAATCATTATTGAGCTGTTTCAATCGCTTCTTCAAAGCATAATCATTTCCTTGCTGATGCGCCAATTCAATTGAATGAATACATTGTTTTTGTAGATTTTCAAGCATATCAAACCCTTCAAGAAGCGTCTGCAACACTTGTAAGGAGATCCATTCTTGCTGTAACCAGTCAGTGGAAAGGCCCGTGATGCGTTGAATTTCGTAGGGAAAAATTTGCATACGGGAAAGATAGAGAATTTAAGGATATTGAATACTGGCATTAATAACTTTAGCAACATGACTAAGTTGGATGCCTTTTCAATGCATTATAGGTCTTATTGTAATATCTTTTAGTAGAATGACCTAGGCGTGTCCAATGGGCATTTTATTTATGATACCTTTATTTGATTTACGCTTTGAGTTGGCGAATGGTCGACTTAAAGTATCAAGAATACGCTCTTTAAGATCCTCTTCCCAATCTGCCGTTTTAGCATGGAGACTAGAACAGCTTGAGTTGAAGTCATAATCGAGGCTCCACTTCCGATGGTTTACTGCCAATTCCATTAAGCTATCTCCAATAAATTCAATTTCTTCTTCCGTCATTGTTGGATGAAGTGAAATACGTATCCAACCGGGTTTAGCTGAATAATCACCTTGGCTGATGCGGTCGGTGATCGCTTTAGATTGTTCCGGAGATACATTCAATAAATAGTGACCATAAGTTCCGGCACAGGAACAACCTCCCCTACATTGAATTCCAAACCTATCATTTAATAAACGAACCCCAAGATGATAGTGCAGGTCATCCATGTAAAAAGATATAATCGGTAAGCGATCACGGTGTTGATCCGCCAAAATATGAATACCGGGAATCTGCTCAATTTTATTCCATAGTAAGCCTAACAAATGTTGTTCTCGCGCTTTAATACGTTCAACTCCCATCTCTTCTTTGAGGGTAATACACATCGCTGCTTTGATGGTCTGTAGGAAAGCGGGCGTACCGCCATCTTCCCGTGCTTCAATATCATCTAAATATTTGTGTTGGCCCCAAGGGTTCGTCCAGTCAACCGTACCTCCTCCGGGAATATCAGGGACATGCCGGTGATAAAGCTTACGATTAAAGATCAGCACACCGGAAGCCCCAGGGCCACCCAGAAATTTATGCGGAGAGAAAAATATAGCATCTAGATGGGCATCTTCTTCTGCTGGGTGCATATCGATGGCAACATAAGGAGCTGAGCACGCGAAATCAACAAAACAGTAACCTCCCACCCGATGGATCATTTGAGCAATCTGATGATAGGGTGTTTTTATCCCAGTTACATTAGAGCAAGCCGTTACCGAAGCAATTTTAACTGGCCGATCCTTAAATTGATCCAACAATTCAGCAAAATGATTGAGATCTACTAAACCATCATCCGTAGGCTTAATAATTTCAACTTGTGCGATGGTTTCCAGCCAGCTAGTTTGATTAGAATGATGCTCCATATGGGTAATGAAAACCACTGGTCGGTCGTGATCAGTTGGCATTTGTCCAAATTTTTCATTCAGCTGATAACCCAGTAACCGTTGCAGTTTGCAAACCATTGCCGTCATACCAGACCCTGCAGTAATGATGACATCGTCCGCTGCTGCATTTACATGTTTTTTGATCAAGCGATGAGCGGAATGGTAGGCATGTGTCATTGCCATTCCGGTTAGACTGGTTTCCGTATGAGTATTAGCCACAAAGGGCATCAATTCTTCCTGAATACGTTGTTCAATAGGGAGAAAATTTCGTCCGCTAGCGATCCAATCCGCATAAACTAACCTATGGTTTTCACCGGAAGGATTCGGAATATCCGCATCAATACCGATGATACCTTGACGAAACTTGGCAAAGTGGTTCTTCATATAATTTGGTTGTAAAGTCTGTAGCAAATTTGGTTAGGCAATTGCATATCGAAGTTACGAAGATTTTTCAAACCACCCTACCCTGACAATCATGAATTTTCAGGTATTGCTCATTAATTGATGTGTATAGAATTTATTGCCAAGCAAGAACCATCACTGAATTCATTTACTTTTGAATCAACAGCTTTTCTGTTTGTTGCCAGTTTTCTCCTATTAGTTGAATAAAATAGGCTCCTGACGTGATATTTGAAGGAAGTTTTTCCCGCCAGGTCGATGTTCCTGCTGGTAGAGATAAGGATCCATTTAACAGTATACGCCCCTCGTAGTTATAAAGTATCCATTCTAGATTTTCCGGCTTTGTAAATTGAATATTGGCCTGAAGTGTATGCTCCGAGATCGGATTAATAAAGCTAACCCGTGTTTGTTCAAGTGAAGGTGAAAAAGAGGAGGACAATTGAATTCCCATTGGTTGTAAAACATCATCATATGCTTCTGCAAATAAGTCATCCTCGACAATATTTAGTGGGCTGACTTGATGATCAAAAAATAAATTCAACAAGGCATTTTCTTCTTTTACACTTTGCCCCCTTGTTCCATTCCAGCTCAAATAAAGTCGGCGCTTATTGGAGTCCCAATGATAGTTTGCCTTAGAAAACCCATCCAGCATATCAGACCTAATTTCCTCCAAATCAATACCTTCCGGCACTTCGATCGCCATTTGAAAGCCCGTTAAAGTTTCCGTTTCCGGCCAATACAAACGAACTTCATTTCCGTATATACATTGTTTTAATTGAATGACTTTTGGATGATCTCTATTTTGTGCAACACCAGCCAACATAGTGGTGTTAGCGCTACCATTCACATCACCAATTTTTATTCCTACAAAGTTCAAATTGCTTTGATTATTAACCGACTCATCCAATACCTCCGGAAAAGAGCTAGCAAATGGATCAGCCGGATTTGAAAAAATATAACGCTCCGGAACAAATCGCCAGGATGTATTTTGGGTAAAAGCCGTATCAATAAATAAGATCATTTTGCGGATAGTAATGATATCAAAAGTGGAGACAGTGCCAGAGTTATTGGCATCCGCTGCAATGATTTTATACGGTGAATTTAACGGTAGTTGACTGGTGATATGTTTGGATGTTAAAATGATATCAAAGGTACTGACCCCATTTCGGTGCTTGGTATTTTTAAAGGGTGAAACCCGCAATTGCTCTCCGCCTTGTAAATTATTAATTGAAAAAACACCATCGTTGGCCGTATTCATCGTTGTGGTCACATTACCCAGCTCGATTTCAACATCGACATTAGCAATGCCTTGACCTTCTTCAGTTGCTATAGTGCCACTAAGGTTTAAAGCACTCCCGTTCAGGTTTAATCCAATTTCACTTAGGTCAAAGGTTTGGATAGAATGTGAAAAAGTGGCGGCAATCAATTCGTTATTGGCAAGGTTGAAATCTAAATCATAGATTGGAAAATATGGCATATTCCCACCAATACGATTCCAGGTAATTCCTCCATCCAAGGTACCATAAACACCTCCATCCGTAGCAACAAAGATAGCTTGATCGTTTTGTCCGGGAAAAAGCAATACATCATTAATCGCCAGGTCCGGTAAATCACCATTGATCGCTTCCCAGGAAATCCCCCGGTCATTTGATCGATAAAGTAATGGTTCATTACTTGGAGAAGGATCCTTATAAGCAGAAAAAGCTACAAAAATACGATTGGCGTCAAGGTGCGATGTGGCTAATGCAGAAACATAATTATTGGGAAGGATAGAGTCGATCTGTATCCAATTCTGACCATCGTCCTCTGTTTTCCAAATATTCCCTTCAGAAGTACCGGCTAAAATAAGATTAGAATCTAAAGGTGAGAGGGAGATAGAAGCGATATTATGAAAAACCGGAATTTGCTCAACTGGATTTGTTAAAGTAGGGCTAATGGGTTGCCACTGATTTTGGGTAATATCATTTACTTTATACATACGATGCGTTCCGGCATACAACACAGCCGGGTCAAAATGACTCATAGCGTAAGGCATATCCCAGTTGATCTGATCCATTACGTCAATACCTCTCATTGCGGTAGTAAAAAACCCACCATTATCAGCCGTATATCTCATGGCTCCATATTGCATTTCGATATAGTAAAAGTTGGAGTCAGTAGGATGAAAAGTTGGTTTAAAGCCATCACCACCGTGTAATCGTTCCCAGGCAGTTCCCTGGTTCCCTAGTCCACCGAGTGTACCATTATCCTGCGCGCCACCGTAATAAAAATCTGGTTTATGCGGATTATAAGCTGTATGATAAAATTGCGTAACAGGGAGATCTTCGATATCCTCCCAATCATTGGCAACTGAGTGGCGATAGATTCCTCCGTCTGTCCCATCTATCCAATCTCCGGAAGGCGTTACCAACAAAGCATGATGATCTACATGCGGTTCAACTCCATTGGCCCCCGGAGAACTCACATTCCTCCATCGGACTCCTGAGTTAGTCGTTTCCCAAAGATCAACCCCCAAGATAAAAATATGATTTTCGTCCTGAGGATCAACCACCATTTTTCCAAAATACCAACCAAAACCTCCTAAAGCAAAGGCCCCCAACCCGTTATTTGAGCCAAAGGTTAAAGTAGACCAATTAGCTCCTGCATCTTCACTTTTAAACATGGCATAGAACTGATAATTAGTACCCACATACATTGCGAAAACATGATCCGGATTCTGAGCAGACATAGCCAATCCAACACGGGAATAACGTCCCTGAGGCAATCCGCCATTAAGCTTTTCCCAGTTTGCTCCTCCATCAACAGAGCGATAAACTCCTGCTCCTCTTCCATCCTGTCTCGAATACAGGCTATTGCGAACCCGATCCCAACCAGCCGCAAACAAGGTGTCTGGATGTTCTGGATGAATCATCAAATCTATCACACCGGTGGAATCACTAATCTCCAATACTTTTTCCCAGGAACTTCCACCATCAATGGTTTTATACACTCCACGTTTATCATCTTTGATAAAAGGCAGACCCATGGTGGATACATAGATAATATTGGGATCATTGGGATGAGGAATTACCTTGGAGATCACGCGGGTATCTTCCAAACCAAGATAGGTCCAGCTGTTTCCACCATCGTCACTTTTGTACAAGCCAGAACCGAGAAATGGATATCCCCAAATATTGGGATCACCAGTTCCCAGGTAAAGCGTCTGCGTGTCATTGGGATCGAGCACCAGGTGACCAACTGCCATACTTGGTAAATTGTTAAAAATCGGTGTCCAGTTTTCCCCTCCATCATAAGTTCTATAGACACCTCCTACTGCAAAGCCTGCATAAATGGTATCTTCCTGGTTTGGTGGCATCACCAATGTGTTAACTCGCCCACCAAAATTATTAGGGCCTTTTACAGACCAATCTGCAGAAAATCCAATTGGAGCAGATCGAGTTCGTGCCGTCTTTTTTGCATTTTTCAGGTTGGAAAAGTAATGATCTACAGAAGCTTTACTTGCGTTGGCTGTTCTTTGCAAATAGAATTCTTCCACTGGTTTAAAAGTAGCTGTTTCTTTCACTTGTTCTTTTAAAAAACCAGAGGAAGAAGTACCAGGTGGAGAATCGGTAACTAATGTAAAAAGGAAGTATAAGGATAAAATAACAAAAAGGGTAAAAATAGAGATAAGCGATCTGTTCATGGGAATTGCTTTTCAAGGACGGCAAATATGGGGAGTAATCGGTTGAGGGAGGAAAAACGGTGTAAAAAGGAATGTAAAATTACGAAGAATGCAGGGAAAAGTCAAAAGTAGAAATAAAGGTGACTATGATAATGAGACCATATTCTAAGCAAGTTACATCACTACGACTGGTTTCGAAAAGAAGGTTTTGTGCCTGAAAACCTTAGCTGGCTATTTTCCGTTCTATTGGAAGATTGTATCTTTGTGAAAGCTATAAATCATTTTTGAGTATGAAAAACCTGTAGAGAAAGAAGGTGGATTGACCAAATGAGAAATGCCATTAAGTTACATTGCTTGACATTCCGACCGAAAATCCTCAATTTTACGCAATTCTTTAAGTTCGGAACGGAATTTTCTTTAATCTATATGTATTTATTTTTCAAGAAATGCCAACTTATTTTGAAACTTAAAAGAATCTCTTTGACAAATAGTTAATTTATAAAATTTTACAAACATGAACATGCGATCGACTTTTTTAAGTATTGCGTTTTTTAGCTTGGTGGCCGCTTCACTACTTACCAGTTGTGGTGCTACTGCTGTAAAAGGAACGGTGATTGAAGCAAAACTGGATGGAGCTGCCGGATTAGCTGCCTTTCTTGATAAAATTCAATTTAACAACAGT
>CBDUIU010000125.1:0-8633 GCA_965367335.1 uncultured Saprospiraceae bacterium | reverse complement strand
TTAACAACCTGTAATTTGAATTATTAGTTAAAAGAACATTACCAGGCCTGGTCACCAGTAGTTGACTGGCTCCATCTTCTTTTGATTTCAAACTGGTGCCATGCTCTTCCTGAGACAGTTGAGACAATGAAACACCTTTTTGTTTTTCCAGGTCATTAGAAGAACAGGAATAGAATAGTATCACAATGATTACAGGTAGTGTAAATCTCATTTTTTATTATTTACGTTTCAAAAATGCTTAAAACTGAAGTTACTCGTTTTCTTCCTTTCTATTTTCGAGTCCTAAATATACCAAAAGACATCAGACCGAAAATTTTTTAAGCCATATACTTTTTTAAAGCGCTGTATCCTGATCATAGGTCAAAATTGCCCTGCGCAAACTAAACGCTTGAGCCTTCTACAAATTATCCGTACCTTGAATACGATAGAAAAGTTTTTCCAGTAAAATTAAAATCAAAAATCATGAACAAGATACCTTTACGTTACGGATTGATGATGCTGGGTGGGTTTATTCTTCTTTTTCTATTGATGCACATGCTAGGCCTCAGTGGTAATTATAAACTTCGGATGCTCAACGGAGTAATTCACCTGGGAGTTATCTACCTGGCTATCCGGGAATACGTCAAAGTCAAGGATTCTACTGATTTTAATTACCTGGCAGAGGTCGCCATTGGCATGTATACTTCCTTGTTCGGTGTGGTAGGATTCACGATCTTTATGACGTTTTTCATGACCTTTAACCATCCGTTTTTTGCAGAGGTTAAAGCCGCTAACCCAAATATTAGCGAGTACCTCACACCTTTTACGGCCAGCCTATTCCTTTTGGTGGAAGGCATTATCATTAGTGTGATTGGCAGTTATGTGATTGCCCGGGTAGTTGGCATGAAAAGAGAAATGGGATAGACGTCTGTTTACCTGCTGAACTACTTAATACATTTTATTTCCATTCGCCGATTCTTTCGGGATCTCCTGGATGGCATCCCAATGTTCTACGATCTTACCGTGTTGATCAAAGCGAAAGAAATCCATGGTGACATACTCCTCTTCGCCGGGCCAGGTCTGGTGGGTATGCAGGGCCACCAGGTCTTTCTCGGCAATGGCCCGGACAAACTCAATTGACTTATTAGGATATTCGGCTTGCATGCGCTCGAAGTAGGCAATAAAGGCTTCTTTTCCATCTCCGACGGCGGGGTTGTGCTGGATATATTGATCTCCGACATAAAGCTCGGTGGCTTTGCGGGGCTGACCTTCATAGGCCAGCTTGTAAAAGGCAATGGCGTTGGCTTTGTTGGCGGCTACATCCATGTATATCGTAATTTAAGTGTTATTATTTTGTCTGAAAAATCAAGCGATCTCCCGGCTGTAATTTGTTTTCCTTGCTAACTGCTTCCTCATTCAGCTTTCCGCTGGTAGCACCCGTGACGGTAATTCGCCTCGGCGCATCCCCCAGTAAATAAATGGTCAGTTTATTATTTTTCAAAGCTACAAATAAGTCAGTGCTCATTTCCGAAGTAATCCGAAGGCCCTTGAGAGACAGGCTGTCGATACCGAAGAAATAATTGTCGGTTCCTTTGGTGAGCGAAACAGGTGTTTTGCCGGAAACGGACCAGTCGGATGAGTTGATGCTCCAATCTCCTGGAGTGGGTTGTTCCTCGGTCTCGTCAATCCGGTTATGATAACCCCGGTAAGGATAGATAACACTGATGAAATCAAATTGACCGTCACTTTTTTTAGCAGCAATGTTCCATTGTTTTCCGCGGGCGCCTCCAGATGTTACCGCATCAATTGGGCGTAATTGCAGGATATCACAACCACTGGCATCCGCAAAAGTAGAGCGGATCAGGTTAGGACCGAGTTCCTCCGTAAAGTGGCCTTGCCATACCTGCTTGTAAGTGTGTGGAGCAGCAGACTGAAAGTTGTCTTTTACCAACCAAAAGTCATCTTTTATATAAACGACCTGCCGGGTATACTTCACGCCAACAGGATCAAACCCATCGTGACTACCGACATAAAGATCAAAGTCATCATTGCTATTCCCGGTGATCGTTTTCGGATTCGGCAGCGATTTGAATTTTCCAAACCCACTACCTCCTTTGTTGGAAGTCCATTGTTTTCCTTGCAGTTCGTCATCTACCAGGGCCACATTTTTGACCATAGAATTCTTAAACAACTCAAAATCCGCGAGGGAATAACGTACCTGGTAATTTGGTAAAATAGCCTGACCATTGGCGATGGCCTGTACACCGAGCATGTCTCCATGTTGGTGGTCGGGTTTTTCATCATCCAGGCCAGCACTGATGATCATCATTTTATCATTGGGTTGCCATCCTTCCCGCATGATATAATAATGGGTGTTGGGAAAAGCAAGAGAACCATATTTTGGCCGTTTTTGCTGAATATCAGCCAGGAGTTCCAATTGACGTTTTTGTAAAAACCAATAGGATTTTCCGTTTACCTGATCTGCAGCAAAATAACCGAATTCCGGATTTTCAAACAATAAATACCCGAGGGTCATGACAGCAGCAATTTCGTTTTTTTCTCCCCAGGGAATTTCCGTGTCATCTTGTAATACGGGAGCTGTTTTGTCCGGGTAGGCAATCTTTGCCAGGGTGGTGAATAATGAGCGCAATTTGTCTGCCCAGACTGCCTCTACTTTTATCTCACTGATCTTTGCCAATTGATAGACATAAAAATAATTACTGATATCGCTCATGTGGTAATGGACCGAACGCTCAAACTGAAAACCATCGGCATTGATTTCCTGCAGGAGGTGTTCTTTTAACCGCAACATAGATCGGGAGTACCACTGATCCGTTCCTTCAAAATCCCGAAACAGAATGGACAACATGGCCAGGGAAGACATACCTTTGGTCTGATGATTTCCGGGGCGAAAGCTATCATTGCGGTTAAACAAGTGAGCTCCGTGCTGCAATAGGGTAGCAATGGTTTGCAGTTGATCCTGATCGGAATAGGCTTGCTCATTTAAAAACATATTGTGGATCCAGAGCCAGGTCATCACCCGGTAACCAGCCCGGAAGACTTCGTAAACACCGTTACCGTCTTCGATCTTTTCGTATTGACCCTGGACAAGTGCGCTGTTCAAGGAGCGCATTTGATTAGTAAAGTAGTCTATATACTTTGGATCGCGTTGGTCATTGAAGTAGTGAAAAGCGATGTCTACCATCTTATGCTGCCGGGCCAGGTGCCGCAGGGCATAGGCATTTACAGCCTTGCCGTTGAGGTAGTTAAAAGGCAGGACCCATTGGGTGGAGTCTGCGTATTTGCCCATGTGATCCAAGGCTCTGCTTTTGTGTTTGGATGCATTTCCATAGATCTTGTTATAATCGCCTAAACGCTGCTCAAAGGTTTGGTAATCATAAAAGAAACGCGCTGCAAATTTTTGTCTGAAATATTGCGCGAGCACCTCAGTAGTTATGGTGCCATTCTCTGCTAATTGCTTTTTGACATCGTCCGTTAAATAATCGGAAAGTTTTTCCAACGGGATAACCTTATCATCAGGTATGACTTGGGTAAAGGCGATGTTTTGAAAAAGTAAGATAAAAAAAACGGCCCAGGCGAATTGGTAGGGGGTATTGCTTAACATGTTAATAGAGTAATTTCAATTGTAAATTTTCTTCGACCACGATTTGACCGGAGTTTATAATTTCGTTATTGGAGTGGGTGTTGTTTTTAGCACCCCATAATAAAGCGACTACCTTGACCGGATTGTTTTTAAAGCGGTTGTTGGAGATGTCTACGTTAATGATGCCATAGGTGTTGAGTAATATGCCATCCTTGTCCTTGGCGCCACAGTTTGTAAAAGTACTGTTGGTGACGACAAGGGTGCCACCCACGGTAGATTCGTCGTAGCCTCCCCGGTAATAATTAATTACATCATTCTGGATAGCTTCAAAGCGGCAGCTATCTACGGTCAGGTTTTCGACGTTGTAACTTCCTTTGTCCTCTGTCTCTTCGGCTAGTACAATGCCATTTTCACAATTAGAAAAGGTAGTGTTGATAAAAGTGATGTATTCGGAAAAAGACTGCTTGTAAGCTTTGAGGATATGGTCAAAATTACTGACCGTACAGTTGCTAACTTTCAGGTTGTATAAACTGGACATGTTCTCCTGGAGGCTGGCGAAGGCGTGTTGAGTGCCCTGACCGGTCAGTTCAATCTGCTTTAATACCAATTTACCTTTGGGGTGCATGGTGAAAGCAGGGGTTTGTGCCGGACCGGTGTAAGAAATGATCGCCCTGCTGTTTTTGTCCTTCGACTGGATGGTGATTCGCTTGTTTATTGTTACCGGATTTTTGACTTCGTGTGTTCCTGCGGCTAATTCTAAAATGTCACCCTCCTTTGCCGCTGCCATTTTAGCTGCCAGGTCTCCAGGGTTAGTGCTGACAGCATGCGTTCCAGATGCACCTTTATCCGTTTCAGTTGAATACCAACTCGCCCCAAATTTTGACTTGTCCAGAATATTTGGGACCGGATTAGGGGTTTTAGACACGGCGCCGGGAGCATTTTGTTTGGTACGATCATGGCCAAAGATGTCCTTGTCAATGGTTTCAAATTCAAAGCCGGTAAACAAAGGTAGTGAAGAAAGATCCCCGGATGGTACCCAGAGGTTCTCACTGATAGCCGTCATTTCAACTGCGTGACTTTTTAAGCCCTTGATCGGATCAAATTTCACCCCTTGGTTATTAATGATGTTATTTTGAAAATTGATGTCGTCGATTTTATCATGGGCTACCACAGGACTGGGATCACCTTTTTCATTAAAAATCAGGTTGTTGGCTACGGTGGTGCGGATAGGTCTGGCGGATCTGATCTCCGAAGCGGGCAGGACATCTTTCTGACTTATGTTTGATCCCACGCCAAATTGCAAAGGCGAGGCGCAGTTGATCCAGGAATTATAAGCGACCACGACATCCGTTACCTGGACGTAGCGGTTCTGTGGGGATTTTGGAATGCCATTCATCACTGCCAGCGGAGATCTGAAATTCTGTCCTTTTAAGTCATAGAAGTAATTATTGGTTACCCAGTGACCTGTTCCGATAATACGAATGCCGCCGATATTTTCTGACTGGGGATCACCAATGAAATAGTTGCCATCTACGGTGCAATAGTTCCCGTGTCGGGTGACCAGAGAACCTTCGCTTTTATAAAAAACATTATTTCTGAACTCATTAAAATTGCTCTTACTGGAGATGACCTCGACCTCTCCGTTGCATCGCTCAAAAAAGTTATCCGTCACCTGTGCGTAACTAGGTGCCATGGAAGTGTAACTATTCCCCAGTTGGATGGTCTCCGCACTGGGTCCGCCTTTGGGAGGGCGAGGGCCAAAATGATTGTTATTGATCTGGTGGTAATTCTTAATGCTTTCATTTCCCTCCAGATCTATCCGAACGGTTGGCCCACGGTTCGCTTTACCTGCGAGATAACAATGATCCAATTGATTATAGCGTCCTCGAAATAATACCCAGAGATCAGTGTCGTCTCGTTTTAGTTTATTAAAGTCTTCAATCACACATTGCGTGATCCGACAATGATTGGCCATTGTATCTTTAATGTTAAAAGCGATCACTGACCTGCTGGGAGAGTAACCATTCTTGAAATGCAAGCCACTCACCACCAGATAATCTCCTCCAAATTTCAAATCTGATTCCCCCTCAATGATGACCTCTCCGGGCGTTTCGGCTCTTAGGGTAATGGGCTTGGCCGCGGTTCCTTTTCCGGTAAACCGGATCGAGACATTTTCCCAGCTGCCGTTGGCTAAAATTATTTCATCACCCGGTTGAGCTTGTTGGATGGCTGTTTCCAGTTCAGTAGCATCGGTGACTAATAAGCCCGATTGCTTTACATCAGGTTGACAAGCCAACAATAGCGTGGAAAGAAGTAAAAGCGTTAAAAAGTATTTCATTGTATCCTTTTATATGATGTAGAAAATATCAGAAGTATGTTTTTTTTTGTAAAAACCTCAGGGGTTGTTAAGCCTCGATCCATAATCTCCGGATGGTTGCGAGATCTTTTTTCATGGCAGAAAATACGACTTTTTTATCCACTGAAAGGGTTGATTTCCCTTTTTCAGCTCCTCCCAGGGGATATTCTAAATGAAGCGAGACGGGCGGATTCAATCCGTAATTTTTTAGTAGCCGGAAATAGGAAATGAAATCAACCATGCCCTCACCGATCGGCGTGTTGATCACACTCCATTTTCCATTCACCTTTCCCCACTTGAAATCCTTCAGGACAATTGTTTTGATTTTTTTGTGTAATAATTGTAGTCCGTTTTTCCAGGAAAAACCACCTTCTACCACCGCGTGCCGGATATCGTATTGTACACCGAAATAGGCTGGGTCCACCGTTGTCAGTAATTCCTCTATTTCCCAAAAAGAAGCGCCTATTTTGGTGCCCGCGTGATTTTGGTAGCATCCAACAATCCCGTGTTCACGATTGAGTTCACCCAGTTTGTGAATTTGTTCCTGAAAGGTAGTTAAAGATTGTCGAAGGGGTTGCGATTGATCGTATTTGAACCAATCGGTACGGTAATATTTTATACCTGCTTTTGCCGCAGCCTTAATAAGACTCACGTCCAAAGGATGGTCGACGCTCTCGATCCTGGTGGTCATCAGCTCGCATTTCGAGCCTCCCTTTTGAATCGCTTTGATGGCTTTGGGTAAGATGGTTTCTGCTGATTCCGGAAGGACATGCCCTTTGGGACGAACAGTCAGGTCAAGTCCTGCAAAACCCAATTCTGCCGCCACCTGGCCTGCGCTTTCAAAGTCTAGAAACTGTAAATGTTTGGAAAAAATATGTATTTCGAGCTGCTCCTTTGATGGAACTACTCCGAAGGCGGATATTGGGCTGAGGCCAGCCATAATCGCCATTTGCTTCGTAAAATTTCTTCTGGTGAGGGCCATATTTAGTTAGAATAATATTGGTCAACCAATTAATTGGTTGACCAATATAGGTATAATCATTAGAAATCCGAGTCTTTTTGTAGTTTTTTCATGAATTTAACTGAAAAGCTGTTTAGTAAGGGAGATTTTTTGGATAAAAACACCGTTCAGATTCGGGTAATGTAAATAGTTGAACCATGATTTAACTTATTTTCATCCAGACGGTTTCCACCATTTTTGCCATCACTTCCTGTCCTGCTTCATTCACATGTACCCCATCTGGCAAAAACAGATCTTGCGGCATTTTCGAAAAATCCACGACCGGCCAGTCATCCCGGTCAACAAACTGTCGGAGTTGCATTTGATACTTTTGCAATCGTTTGGCCAGTTGTCGATTGTCCAAAAAGATAGGTGGATCATCGTCAATACCTTGTTGGAGATAGACGGGCGGAGGAATGCCGATAATGGCTTGGATCTCATGATACCGAGCTTGTCTGGTGATAGCTAGCACATTGCTGAGGATCACTTCATTGGGCAGGTTCATCCACAGGTCATTGGTGCCGCCCATGAAGAAAAGATGACTGGGTTGATGAACGAGCACATCTTGCTGAAATCTGGCTAGCATCCCACCGGTGGTATCCCCGGAGATGCCACTATTGATAACTTTTCGTCCGGTGGATTGCTGTAGCAACCTGGTCCAGCGAACCGACAGGTCGATATCATAACCTTCAGTGAGGCTATCACCTAGGCAGGCGAGTGAGGGCAGGAGTTGGTAAGTATCAGCCATAATCGTTTATCTTATTTTACGCTCGTTGTCCAATTATACGAAATCCTACAAATGCCAGCAATAATATGCCAAAGTAAATACCCGCCAATACAATGTTATAAACCGTCATGGCGATCAAGGCAATCGAGGCAATCACCAAAGCTACAATCGGTGTGATCGGGTATAAAGGTACTTTGAACGGTCGTTCTAATTCCGGTTCTTTTTTTCGTAAAA
This sequence comes from uncultured Saprospiraceae bacterium, assembly GCA_965367335.1. Lineage (GTDB taxonomy): Bacteria > Bacteroidota > Bacteroidia > Chitinophagales > Saprospiraceae > CBDUIU01. The sequence goes on along the minus strand of CBDUIU010000125.1, from coordinate 733 downwards.
CCAATAGCGAAACCATAGAGATAATATACAGGGTCAGGGCGCCAAAACAAGCAATGGTAATAATCTCACCGGTTTTTCCCGTATACAGGGCAATGATACCGATGATGGTATTAAAGATCAAGGCGTTGGCCGGAGTGCGAAATCTGGTATGGACCTGTCCCAGCCATTCCGGGGCAAAACCAACACGCCCAAACTCAAAGGTTGCCCGTCCGGCAGCGAGGATGATCCCATGAAAGGAGGCGATCAAACCAAACAACCCAATAGAGGTAACAAGGGTGTAAAGTATATGTCCTTCCCCGTAGATCTTAGCCAGAGCCAAGGGTAGGGGAGAGTCAGACGCTGGTGCTCCTGGTTCAGCAAATACGACGGCTTCCCAACCCGCTACGCCAATGGAAGAACAAAAGGTCAGGATGCAAAGCACGACCAGTGTTAGGATTGCGGAACCAAAGCCAATCAGGATATTACGCTGCGGGTTGACGGTCTCCTCCGCTACATTGGCGACGCCCTCAATGGCCAGGAAAAACCAGATGGCAAACGGGATAGCGGCAAAGGCCCCGCTGTAGCCGTGCGGCAGCGCGTTGCGTTCCAGATTGGCCCATTCAAAAGAAGGCAGGGCCGCCCCGGCAAAAATCAACAATTCAATTACAGCAATTACGGTGATGATCAACTCAAAGGAAGCCGCAGCTTTTACCCCATAAATATTTAATGCGGTGAAGATCAGATAAGCCGTGAT
>CBDUIU010000124.1:0-8660 GCA_965367335.1 uncultured Saprospiraceae bacterium | reverse complement strand
CAACGCAACTCTAAATCAACACTCAGGTGGTGGATCAAAGCTGCCCCCGGCTCTACCAGCTCAACGCCAATCAAACCAACCAGGTGGCCCTGAACCCTGGCGACAAAAAGGTGGAAATGATCGAGGTAACAATATTTTGCTATGGCTTCTTCAACTGAAGTGAATAATACGCAATCTTCACACTGTTTGAGCAGCTGGTGGACATCTTGACGATAATAGAGACTTTGTTCAATAGCCTGTAAAGAGAGAGATGAAGTGGAGGTGATCATTGTGGTTGGTTTAAATTGGGTGACCTAATATACGAAATCAGATTGTTTAAACAAAACCCTTACTGCAAGCCAACTTCTCGCTACCCATTCAATTCTTTTCTAAATGCTCCTTTTTTACTAAGTTGTCGTTGCATTTTCGCTCATATTCAAATATACATTTTTAACATATTACAAAAATGACGCCATTCCATTTAGCTTTTCCCGTGACCGATTTGGTCAAAACCCGTGTATTTTACGAAGACTTATTAGGCTGTTCTGTCGGTCGAACTTCAGACCGCTGGATCGACTTTAACTTTCACGGGCATCAGATCACCGCGCATCTTTGCGAATCCATGCCTCATGAACCGGCCAGTAATCCGGTGGACGGGCAAGCTGTTCCGATCAAACATTTTGGAGCGATACTCGAATGGGAGGACTGGCAAACACTGGCCAACAAACTTCAGGCTGCCGGGACAGACTTCATCATTGAGCCGTATATTCGTTTTAAAGGGGAAGTTGGAGAGCAGGCAACCATGTTTTTCCTTGATCCCAGTGGTAATGCCATTGAGTTTAAGTCATTTAAGGATTTTGCTCAGATTTTTGCCGTGTAAGTCTGCTTCTTATCCTGCTTCAACATTATAACTTCAGCTTTTTGATTCTCACTGTTGGTCCCGGGCAGAGGGCCTGGTGGCAAGTCATACAATTCGCGACCATTGTATCATACAGTGCAATAGCTTTGGCTGGTTCTGCATCTTGCATCGCTTTCATGGTCTGGATGTAAGTCTGAGCGAAGGCATGGTATTCGGCAGAGGCTGCTTTCTCTGGTTCAGTTGCGGAGGCGGTAAGGATTTTTTCAAAATCTACTTTAGGCTGGAACGGCTCTCCGTTTTTGATGGCCACTTTCATACGTTGGCCATCGTCATACATGGCACGCATCAGGAGGGCAAGTTCACTATCTCCGTTGGGATTAGCGAACCATTTTGTCGGGATATATGTTGCTTTTGCTGGTTGATTGTTAACCTCCGTACAGGATAACATATAAATAGAAACCAACGGTGCTAAAAAGTAGAGATATTTTTTCATGGCTACCTGATTACAATAAATTCCAGACAAATATAAGCAATCCTCTTTTAAGGTATTTATTAGACTTGTTCTCACTCTTTCCAAAAAGGGATAGTAGCATAATTTTCTATAAAAAAGCTATCTCTGTTTGAAAATTTAAATTGCCACTTATCGATGGTTACCTGATGTTTACCTCTATCCAAATGATCAATATCTATGATTGCCTTCAGGCCTTGTTGTCCGTATTTTTGGGTATTAAAAAAGAAAAAATCAAGATCCTGGTAAAGACTATCATCAATGCTAACCTGGTAAAGGCTGGTGTACGCAGTCAACAAAGAATCTGCGGATGAGCGATCTTCTTCTTTTACTTTTCGTTGATAAAACAGCCATCTAAAGCCTTCCAGTTTGGGTGGTCTTATTGCAGGAAATTTTTCTTTGATGACCACATTATCATATTTGGGCATGCTGTGGATAAATAACTCCAGAAAATCATTTTCCACATAGCGAGATGGAATGGAAGCTGTTTCAACTCGTTGTGTTTCACTTCTTTCATCATCATAATATTCTAACAATAAGTGGCGGCTTTCATCTTCTTCCGGAATAAATTGATAAATACTCGATCGTAGGGATACCAGAGAAAACATGATAAACATATAAGGCACCAGTACTAGTACGACTCTCCTACCAAATCGATTATCAATAAGGTTGTAATATAATGGTCGATAGAGGGTCGATAAGGTGAGCCAGCTATAAAACCGATAAATCGGATAGTACCAAACAGCAATCCAACGTTTTCTTTTAAAAAAGCCTAAGGAAAGGAAGTCAATGAAGTACAATAATGCCCCTAAAATAAATAGCATCCCACAGAGGCCAAAAGTCAATTCCATTACATAGGAAGAAAAATAAGGGATCAGCCATTTTAAAACAAAAAACATCACTTGTACAAATAGGACTAGTAGGACCAATGACATGATCATAAAGACCAATAAAAAAGTAAACCCGAAAATAACACTACTAATTCGTTCCAACTTTTCTATATACAGATCAAAAGACCGCAGTCGCCTGGCAAAAAATCGATCAAATGGTTTTGCCAATTTCAAACTTGCTAAATCTATATCTCCTGACAAAAACCGGATCCCGATAGCACTAATCCATAAGCCTCTAAATACCAAATGCAACAATAAATTGACAAAAACAAAAAACACACTGGCTAGTAAACCGGAAGGAATAATCATCAGGAGTTCATACTCCGAAGACATCCCTAAGTATATTACATTCACTTTCCTTCCATACTCTAAAATGGGCTCAAAACTTGAGGCCACCAGAAAGATGGCGAAGCCCGAGACCAGTAACTCTAGCTGCCAGCTTTCTACTTCCAGCCGTTCTATTACCTCTTGTAGTTTATGTTTATTTGGTTGCGATTCCATGCAATCGAAGGTACAAAAAAAGCGCTACTCCAAACATGTAGAGTAGCACTTTTATATTTTTATAAATTGAGTGAATCTGGAAAAGGAAGAGAATTTACTTTCTCCGCTTTCCTATTTTCTCAACAGATCCCGAATTTCTTTTAGTAAATCTACTTCTGAAGGACCTGCTGGAGCTGGAGCTGCCTCTTCTGGTGGATTTGCTTTGTTATAAGCCTTAATGATCATAAAGAGAATAAAGGCAACGATGAGAAAGTCGATAATTTTATTTACCAACAAGCCATACTCAATAGCAACCCGACCTTCAAGTGCGCCAGTTTCGGCATTTAACGTTCCTGGATCCAGGACAAAAGCCAGATCTGAGAAGTCTACCCCTCCTAAATAATAACCCACTGGTGGCATCATTACATTTTGGGTAAAAGTAGTTACAATGGCGCCGAAAGCTCCGGCGATAATCACAGCAACGGCTAACTCTAAAACGTTGCCGCGCATAATGAAATCTTTAAATTCCTGAATCATTATAGTATGTTTAAGTGAAAGGTATGTAATAGCCCTGCTAATATAACCAAAAAAGCGTCATTCTCAAACATATGTTAAGAATGACGCTTATCAATTTTTTGAAAAGTAAAGTCTTAAAATTAAGCCAGACCCATCTCTTCGCGGATTTTATTCAAAGCTGATCCAGCGCGTACCCAATCAATCTGAGCAGCGTTATATGTGTGATTCACTTTGAATGTATCTTTCGTACCATCAGCGTGACGCAATTGGATTGTCAATGGCTCACCCGGTGTAAACTTATCAAAATCAACGATGTCAATTTCATCATCTTGACGAATCAAGTCATAGTCTTTTTTGTTAGCAAAGGTTAAAGCTAACATCCCTTGTTTCTTCAAGTTCGTCTCGTGGATCCGGGCAAATGATTTTACGAGTACTGCATTGACACCCAAAAACCGAGGCTCCATAGCAGCGTGTTCCCGTGAGGAACCTTCTCCGTAATTCTCTTCACCAACGACCACTGTACCGACTTTTTTCTTCTGGTAGTATCTTGCTGAATCCGGCACCGCCATGTATTTTCCTTTACGGCCGTAAACAGTATTTAAGACCTTGTTGGTTTCACCATTAAAGTAGTTTTCCGCACCGATAAGACAGTTGTTGGAAATATTCTCCAGATGGCCCCGATATTTCAGCCATGGACCAGCCATAGAAATATGATCCGTTGTACATTTACCTTTTGCTTTGATCAACAAACGCATACCGGTAACATCGGCTTTCGTAATTGGTTTGAAAGGTGTCAGCAACTGTAAGCGATCAGATTTTTTATCCACTTTCACTTCTATCACTTCACCATTCTCCAAAGGTGGAATAAAACCTGCATCTTTTACATCGAATCCTCTTTTCGGCAACTCATCTCCTTTCGGTGGATTCAATTTCACCTTACGACCATTTTCATTCACTAACTTATCGGTCAATGGATTAAAGGTAAGGTCACCGGCAATCGCCATCGCGGTTACGATTTCAGGAGAAGCGACGAAAGAGCGTGTTTGCGGGTTACCGTCGTTACGTTTAGCGAAATTCCGGTTAAAAGAAGTAATGATAGAATTGGCGCGATTCGGGTCATCGGTATGGCGTGCCCACTGACCTATACAAGGGCCGCAAGCATTTGCCAACACTACTCCTCCGATTTCCTCAAAGGCATCCAGCAACCCATCCCGCTCAACAGTATATCGAATGAGTTCGGAACCAGGTGTCACCGTAAATTCTGCTTTGGTCTTCAGATTTTTCTTTTTTGCCTGACGTGCTACCGAAGCTGCGCGATCCAGGTCTTCATAAGAAGAATTGGTACAGGAACCGATCAGTCCCACTTCGAGTTTTTGTGGGAAATTATGTTCTTTAACTGCTGCGGCAAATTCAGAAATTGGCCAAGCCAAATCTGGCGTATAAGGCCCATTGATGTGAGGCTCTAATTTACTCAGGTTGATGTGAATCACCTGGTCAAAATATTTTTCCGGTGTTTTATAACACTCCGGATCACCCGTGAGATGTTTTCTGACTCTGTTGGCCAGCTTAGCAACATCCGCACGACCCGTTGCTTCCAGATAGCGTTTCATGGAGGGGTCATAACCAAATACTGAAGTCGTCGCACCGATTTCCGCGCCCATGTTACAAATGGTCCCTTTACCGGTAGCAGATAATTTCTTTGCGCCTGGGCCAAAGTATTCCACGATAGCTCCGGTACCACCTTTTACAGTAAGGATACCGGCTACTTTCAGAATAACATCCTTAGCCGATGCCCAGCCGCTCAATTCTCCGGTTAGTTTCACACCGATAACTTTAGGCATTTTAAGCTCCCAAGGCATACCAGCCATTACATCTACTGCATCCGCTCCACCGACGCCAATAGCGATCATGCCCAATCCACCACCATTTGGTGTATGTGAATCCGTACCAATCATCATACCGCCAGGGAAAGCATAATTTTCTAAAACGATCTGGTGAATAATTCCTGCACCTGGTTTCCAAAAACCAATGCCGTATTTATTCGAAACCGAAGAAAGAAAATCATAGACTTCCGAATTTACAGTGTTAGCCGTTTTTAAATCTTTCTCTGCTCCAACTTTTGCCTGGATCAAGTGATCACAGTGTACCGTTGATGGAACCGCAACCGTATCGCGCCCCGACATCATAAACTGAAGCAGGGCCATCTGAGCAGTAGCGTCTTGCATCGCCACCCGATCCGGAGCAAAGAAAACATAGTCTTTGCCACGTTTGTATTTCTTTAAATTAGATTCGGGGTGAAGGTGGGTGTAAAGGATTTTTTCGGTCAACGTCAATGGACGTTTTAACCGCTTTTGGACTTTCTCAATACGCTCTCCCAATGTAGCGTAATGGCTTTTAATCATTTCGATGTCGAATGCCATAATTGAATAGGATTTTTGCGAGGATAACTCATGAATTTAATCGGAGCAAATTTATAACTTTTCGAACACTTTTACCTATACCTAAGGAACTAAGTTTCAAGGAAAAGAAGTTATTTTGCCAAGTCTTTCCTATATTGGAATAGTTTCGGCTTTCTTTTTGTTCATTTAACGGCAGATACATGCCAACAGAAAAGATCAATTTTACTCAACCTTTTCCAATCCTACCAAATACAACCAACCTTAAATAAGGTACTACCAAATTTTCTGGGATTATTATTTGAAAAAAGGTAGAATTATTTCTTTTTCATAAACAAGACAATTTCAACAAGTTTTTTGCTTTATGTCTACTTCCAAAATCGTTATCAAGGTTGGTACAAATGTTTTGACCCAGACAAATGGCCGTTTGGATTTAACGGCAATTAGTCGCCTGGTGGATCAAATTGCCCAAGTCCACCAACAAGGTCACCGGGTAATCCTGATCTCCTCCGGGGCTGTGGGCGCGGGAAAAGCCTTATTCCAACTCAATGATCAACTTAACCGAGTGACACGCCGTCAGGTCTATGCTGCTACGGGGCAGGTTCGCTTAATGAATATTTATGCAGATTTTTTTGCCAACTACGATTTATTCTGTGCACAAGTTTTAGCCACTAAAGAAGATTTCCGCGATCGTATCCACTACCTTAATATGCAAAACTGTTTTCGGGCTTTGCTGCAAGATCATATTATTCCGGTGGTCAATGAAAATGACGTGATCTCCGTGAGCGAACTAATGTTTACCGATAATGACGAACTTGCCGGACTAATCGCAGCGATGGTTGGTGCAAATACATTGTTATTACTTAGCAACGTTGAGGGGATCTATAATGGTCGCCCAGAAGACCCCGGTGTCGAGGTTATTCCCAGGATTGAAGGGGCCGATAAAAAATGGCTGCAAGTCATCGCTCCAACTCGTAGCAGTATGGGGCGTGGTGGCATGCTAACCAAATACCGTATTGCCCAACAGGCAGCCAAGGTAGGTATTAGTACTTACATTGCCAATGGTAAGCGCGAAAACGTCATTCCGGATATAATCGCTGGAAAGCAGCTGGGCACTTGTTTCCCTGCCGTCCGTCAGGTCTCAACAATCAAACGCTGGATCGCCTATAACAATTGGGAGAAAAAAGCCCAGGTGATCATCAATGCAGGTGCCGAACAAGCGCTTTGCTCCTCTGAAAAAATAACCAGCTTGTTGCCCATTGGTATTACTAATATCAATGGCGCTTTTGAAAAAGGCGATGTGGTTCAAATCGAAAATGAAAAAGGATCGCCTATCGGATTGGGGATCGCCCAATACAATGCAAAAACAGCCAGGAGCTATCTTGGGAAGAAAGGAAAGAAAGCCCTGATTCATTATGACTATCTTTATATTAGTAAACAACCATAAAGTCTGTCTCTGATTTAAAAGGTAATACAAAACCATTCATTCATGTCTACAAGTACGCTCGACAAAGCAGCTATCCGCGATGCCCTCATAAAGGTGAAACAAGCCAGCCGAAGCCTCATCCACCTCAACGATGAGCAAATCGCCGGCATACTTAACCAGCTCGCTGATGCTGCCATCCAACAATCCAGTTACATTCTTTCAGAAAACCAAAAGGATCTGAATCGAATGAACCCTGATAATCCTAAGTATGATCGACTACTGCTTAACAATGACCGTCTGGAAGATATTGCCAAAGATTTGCGGAAAGTTGCCGCTCTTCCGTCTCCGTTATACTGCGAATTGGAATCCAAGACAGTAGAAAGTGGTTTGCATTTGCGAAAAGTCTCCGTGCCGTTAGGCATCATTGGCATTGTTTACGAGTCTCGCCCCAATGTCACCTTTGATGTCTTTGCCCTTTGTTTGAAATCTGGTAATGCTTCGGTATTAAAAGGGAGTCGGGATGCGCACTATTCGAATGTGGCAATTGTTAAAATCATAAAGGAAATCTTGACGGACTATAATTTAGCGGACGTCGTTTATTTGGCTCCAAGTGAAAGGGAAGCCCTGCCTGTCATCCTAGAGGCTGACGAATATATCAATACCATTATTCCGCGCGGTGGCCAGGGGCTGATCAATTTTGTCCGACAAAACAGTCGCGTACCGGTCATCGAAACCGGAGCTGGTATTGTACATACTTATTATGATAAAAATGCCGACCTGGAAAAAGGAAAACGCATCATAGAAAATGCCAAGGCCCGAAGAGTCAGTGTCTGTAATGCGTTAGATACTTTGATCATCCACCAGGATCGTTTAGCAGATTTGCCGGAATTAATGAAAGCACTTGGCAGCCAACATCGCTGTATCGTTTATGCGGATGATGCCGCTTTTATAACATTGCAATCGCATTATCCTGAAGATTTACTCCACCAAGCCACTGATGCCGATTTCGGCACTGAATTTCTGGCGATGAAACTGTCAATAAAAACAGTAGCTGACCTGGAAACAGCATTAGCGCATATTGCCCGCTATAGTTCTCAACACAGTGAGGCTATCATTTCAGAAGATGAGGCGACACTTGCTTATTTTCAACGTCACGTAGATGCTGCTGTCGTTTATGCAAATACTTCTACCGCCTTTACGGATGGAGCACAGTTTGGAATGGGGGCAGAAATTGGCATAAGCACGCAAAAACTGCACGCTCGGGGCCCAATGGCGCTCAAAGAATTAACCAGTTATAAATGGGTGGTGAACAGTGAGGGGAAGATCAGATGAAACGTGTAGAAAACCTTTGGTCAACATGAAGCCATCAATTAAGCGGTCATTTCCTGCAAGGCACGGATCAAAACATCCAGCTCTTTTGTCAAGGTGTACACATTTGGTGTAACACGCACCCCGTGAATGTTTTCCCACTTAATGACGGTAACGTGGATATTATATTGCTTATCGAGTTCTGCTCCGATTTGACCAGGATCCATCCCGTCAATCGAGAACAAACCAATCCCAGCGGCAAACCGAGGATCAAGAGAAGTATGTAATTTCACTCCCG
>CBDUIU010000123.1:0-8738 GCA_965367335.1 uncultured Saprospiraceae bacterium | reverse complement strand
TACCTTCTCCTTCAATAATTCCATCTAATTCAATATTAAACCGTTCTTCTCTCGGGTGCTCACCGCCTCGATCTTCATAATACTCATCCGAAGAACGTCCTCTTTGTGAATATCGTTGATCACGTGGATCACGGTCACGGTCTCTTCCTCTGTCTCGTGAGCCTCCTCTGTCTCGGGAATCACCTCTGTCTCGGGAGTCTCCTCTGTCTCGGGAATCTCCTCTATCTCGGGAGTCTCCTCTGTCTCGGGAATCACCTCTTTCTCGGGAGTCACCTCTGTCTCGGGAATCACCTCTGTCTCGGGAGTCTCCTCTATCTCGGGAATCTCGATCTCTTCCTCTGTCTCGTTGATCCCGGCCACGTGGCGTACGATCACGAGACTCTAGTTCCTCCGGTTTGGTTTGGACATCATTTGATTCTTCCTCAAAATCATCCTCCTCCTCTTCTTCCGGTTCTGGTTCCGGTTTTGGTTTTTTTACTTGAGATTTACGCGAGGAACGTGTATTATAGCCAGGCGCGGCACTTACCTTTTTGCGGAGACGACGTTTGCGCTCAGCGCGCTCGTCATCATCTTCCTCATTTCCCTCAATATCAGGGTCATCTAATTCTGCTTCATCCTCCTCAGAAGGGTCGGCATTAGCTTGTTCGTCTAGGATTTTATAGATCAGATCCTTTTTACTCAGTCTTTTGTAGCCTTTAAGCCCCAAGCTTTCTGCCAGCTCTTTCAACTGAGGAACGAGCATGTCATTCAACTGCAATATATCATACATAGTGACAATATAATTGGGTTAGTATTGTATACTTAAATAATGATTGATTCAAAATGAATTGTAAAGTGATTGTTTTTGGTTTGTTTTTCCTTAACACTTATATATGGGAATTAGTCTCTATTGAGGGAAAAACACGAAATACATTGAAAATAAAGACTTGTTGAAAAGACTTACCTAATGTGGCAGACATATCTGGAATTTCATTTAAAACGAGCTCAAGTAAGGATTACTCACGCTCAATAATACTTGAAAATTCTGGAAAAGATAGAGTGTGATATTAGGTACTCTAGTAAGGCGTGCTTAAATTTCGCTTGCGCAAAAATACGCTTTATTTTTAAATCCGAATAGTATCTTTGCAAAAATTTAACGCAAAGCGGTATAAAAAGTTTGTTTTGTAGTAGTTTTTTTGACAAAATTGTGCGATAATTTTCAGATTCTTTGTTTTCGGCTTACATGCTGCTATCATCCAAAGATACTTAATAAATTTTATTTTATGTTACAAACCAGCTTTATCCGTGCCAATACGGATATGATTAAAGAAAGATTGAAACGACGTAACCTCGATGGTGAGGACTTACAAGTAATTGATGATATCATCGCTAAAGATGATTTACGTAAATCCACACAATCGAAACTTGATGATCTGCGTAGTGAACTTAAAACGCACGCCGATGCAATCGGGGCCTTGTATAAGCAAGGGAAACGGGATGAGGCCGAAATCGAAAAAGACAAAGTGGCTAGCCTGAAAACAGCAGAACAAGAATTAACTCAGCAACTCAAACAGTTTAAAGATGAATTGACGGAGCTCTTACTTACTGTTGGGAACGTGCCACATGAATCTGTTCCCTTTGGCAATTCTGAAGCAGACAATGAAGTCTATCAGGAATGTAAAACAGATTTGCCTCAATTGCCTGCTGATGCCAAAGATCACCTTGATTTGGCCGAACAATATAACATTCTAGACATGCAACTTGGGGTGAAAATTACAGGTGCCGGTTTTCCATTGTTTCGGGGCCAAGGTGCACGCCTGCAACGTGCTTTAATTAATTTTTTCCTTGATGAAGCGCATAAAGCTGGCTTTGAAGAAATTGTGCCTCCTCTTATGGTGAACGAAGAGTCTGCCCGAGGAACTGGACAGCTCCCCGATAAAGAAGGGCAAATGTACTATGTGGAAAAAGATGACCTTTATCTCATTCCAACAGCAGAAGTTCCAGTAACAAATATCTTTCGGGATGTGATATTGGCAGAAAAAGATTTTCCAATCAAGCTTACCGGCTATACGCCTTGTTTTCGAAGAGAGGCAGGGGCCTATGGAAAGGAAGTACGTGGGCTTAATCGGGTACACCAGTTTGATAAAGTAGAAATTGTGATTGTGGAACATCCCGAACGTTCTTATGACACCTTGCAGGTGATGTGCAATCACGTGGAAGGGCTCCTGAATAAACTAGAGCTACCCTATCGAATCCTACGGTTATGTGGCGGAGACCTCGGCTTTGCGTCAGCACTTACTTTCGACTTTGAAGTGTATTCTGCTGCGCAAAAACGCTGGTTGGAAGTTAGCTCAGTTTCTAATTTTGAATCTTTTCAAGCCAACCGTTTGAAATTGCGCTATCGTGATGAAGATAATAAGAAGCACCTGGCTCATACCCTCAATGGTAGTGCCTTGGCCTTGGCCCGGATCATTGCTGCGTTGTTGGAAAACAACCAAACCAAAGATGGTATCCTGATTCCAGAGGTTCTGCGTCCTTATACGGGCTTTGATAAAATTGGATAATAGAACCTTTGCTTTGATTTTAAGTTGTTACTTATAGAAATAGATTTCGTCAAAAGCAAAAATAAAATTCTATTTTATGTTTAGTCCAGAATATATGATGTACATGCTGATTGCCGGTGTTTTGTCATTGGTAGGGATGTATGTTAGCAATCGGTTGAAAAGCAAATTCAAACATTATTCGCAAGTGGGTCTTCGCAACAGAATGAGTGGGAAGGAAATCGCGGAGCAAATGTTAAAGCACTATGGGATCTATGATGTCAAAGTCGTGCAAGGACGTGGTTTTTTATCTGACCACTATAACCCTTTGTCAAAGACAGTTAGTTTGAGCCCAGACGTATTTAGCGGTAGAAGTGTAGCTGCGGCTGCGGTTGCTGCTCACGAATGTGGACATGCCGTACAACATGACACGGCTTATCAAATGTTGAAAATACGTTCAGCTTTAGTTCCGGCAGTGAAATTTGCTTCTATGGCTCAGCAGTGGTTACTGATGTTTGCCTTATTCTTTTTCAGCACGTTCCCTCAACTATTATTGATCGTTATCATTGCATTTGCGGTTACTACACTTTTTAGTTTAATTACCTTACCAGTTGAATTTGACGCGAGTAAACGGGCCTTGGTTTGGCTAGATGAAACTGGGGTGGCCTCCGGGGATGAATATGAAGGAGCCAAGGATGCCCTTTGGTGGGCTGCGATGACTTATGTAGCCGCAGCGCTATCTTCTTTAGTAATGTTGCTTTATTTAGTGATGCGTTATAATTCCAGGGATTAGGTTCTGTTTTGGACTTTTTCCTGGCTTTAAAAAATCGTTCGAAAGGATTGTTCCTGAAAATTTTGAATTCGGCATATATTAAGTTATTTTAGCCGCACTTTTCCACTTTGCTGTTTTTGTTCAAACAAGAGTGGAAAACCAATTGTCTCCCTATTTCTTTAAACTCGTTGGTAACAGGAACTATGAATACTTTTCATCGCCGTTACATCTTTGTCGATTTTGACAACCTTCAGAAGATTAAGTTCAAGAAGCTGGAAAAAGTGTGTGACCGGGTTTTTATTCTGATCAATCAGGATGAATTTAGTGTACCTTTTTATCTGGTACAGCAAATGCAAAAAATGGGTAAAGGTGTTAAATGGATACCGGTATCTGCAGGACTTGAAAATGATATGAACCAACATATGTGTTTTTTACTAGGAAAAATGCATAGTAAAGTTGATATAAGTGTGGAGTTTGCAATTGTCTCTAATCAACCAGGTTTAGATACCGTTATTAGCACGATCAATGCTGATGGCAGAAGCTGTTTGCGAGTTAAACGTAAACCTACTCAACAAGAGCTGAAGGTGGAAGATGAATTCCGTACCAGTCCTGTTCCAGGTAATCTAGAAGATTTCAGCCACTCGGATGTGAATGATAGTCCTATCTCTCTTGATCCTTTGATGAAAGATGAAATCATTCGCAGAACTGCTGAGCAAACTGTCGATCGGTTAATACGTTCCGGTAATCGCCCCTCCGAAGTAGAATTACTACGTGATTATATTCAATTGAATCATCAGGAATATTCTTCAAGTGGTGATGTAGATGAAATTATCCGTCATTTAGAGAGTGAAGATGAAATACAAATTGAGGGAGGAGAAGTGATTTACAATTTTTAAAAGGTGTCCTTTTGAAAAATCGTTATCTATAATAAAATTAAGGGAAAACAGTAGAAGAAATAATCAAATTATGCAAGAAGAGATCAATGCACATATGAAAAGTGCAAAAGATGATATGAATCACGCACTGGAACACCTGGTAAAGGAACTAACAAAGCTGCGTGCTGGAAAAGCATCTCCTTCGATGCTTGATGGTATTATGGTGGAATATTATGGCAATCCAACTCCATTGAGCCAGGTCGCTAACATATCTGCCCTGGATTCCAGAACATTGTCGATCCAGCCTTGGGAGAAAACAACGATCGAACCCATTGAAAAGGCGATCTTTGCTGCTAACCTTGGCTTTACGCCTCAGAATAATGGGGAATCCATTATGATCAACATTCCGCCATTGACAGAAGAGCGGAGAAAGGGCTTGGTTAAACAATCCAAGTCTTACGGCGAAGAAGCAAAAGTAAGTATTCGTAACGCTCGTCATAAAATCATGGATTTTCTTAAAAAAGCAATTAAGGATGGTTATCCCGAAGATGCTGGAAAGCGCAGAGAAGAGGAAGTTCAGAAAATGGTAAATGAATTTAATGATCGCGTGGGTAAGATCATCGATACCAAAGAAGAAGAAATTATGAAGGTATAATAGCCTTAATGTACAGATAGATAATCCGTAACAAGATAAATAATTGTAAACATCCCCGACATTCAATTTTGAATGCCGGGGATGTTTTGTTATGATTTGAGCTGGCATCTCTATTTTGTAAAGATCATGATCGATTCTCCTTTTCGCAAAAAAATCCAATCACCTTCTACCCGCCACTGATCACCTTTCATCGGTAAAGGGAGATGGCTATATTCTAAAGTACGGAGCTCATAAGCCATCGCTTTTTCTTCTTTTTCAAAAAATAAAAAACCGTTTCGGTAGTGCAGGTTTTTGGTATTTTTAATGTCAAGCGTATTAAGGTATTGACCAAAGTTATCAAAAACGAAAATACCCATATCAGGATCATTGAGAAAGACCCGGTTGTTGCGTTCTAACAATTGAATGGGATAAATTGTAGTCCCTAAAAGTTGATTTAAATCTGCTGTTTCAAACAGTACCTGGCCATTTTGGTCCAGCTTGCGCAATTTTCGACCTTGTTCGTCATATAGCCATACTTGATTGTCATTAGATAAACCTACCGCCTTTACTTCTACCAAACCTAATTCTGAAAGACGAATTTCTCCTGTTGGGTTCAGTGTGCGATCTAAGGTGAGTACCGTGAGGTATTCATCATAATAGAGCAGTAAGTTAAAAGGGTTAGTTGCATCAATATAGGCTAAGTCGCCGAGTAGATTATTGGTGTAGCGAAAAACCTCCTGACCCTCCGAGTTAAATTTTACCACCTCATTTTTACGGGTGACTACGTAGGCCTGTCGAAGTTTATCGGTGGTGAAAAAGCGGGCCTTTACAGGTAGTGTCATCAAGGCTGGAATAGAATCTAAGGCGGGGGATGGAGGAGATTCAGGCTTAACAATATGACAGGCCCATAGGCTGTTGACAAATAAGGCTAAATAAAATAAAGAGATGAAATTAAGGAAAGACCTTTCCGCCGTCATTTTCGAAAAATTTAATTTGCACTTGCTGTCCGTCAAAGATAGCATAAGAATTATGCTGCATCCAATCTCCCAGATTAATATAACGGCTATGGCCATTTTTTAGCGTAAAATCAATCGGCAAATGGCGATGCCCAAAAATAAAGAAATCGGCATCGATCGTATCCAGTTTTCTGTTGGCATAACGAATAAGCCATTCCTTTTCCTCCCCTAAAAAAATGTCTTCGTTTTGATTGACCTGCCGGCTTTTGCCTGACCAAAAGTTAGCCAGGCCAATCCCAAAGTTAGGATGTAAACGTGCAAACAACCATTGGCAAAGCGGATTGGCAAATACCTTTTTGAGTAATTTGTAGCCGTGATCACCAGGGCCCAGACCATCACCATGGCCCAGATAAAAATGCTTGCCGTGGATCTTTCGCTCAATGGGCTGTCTATAAACGGGAATGCCCAGTTCCTTTTCAAAGTAATCAAACATCCACATATCGTGGTTACCGGTAAAAGCGTAAATTGGGATACCTTCATCTCTTAGCGTTCCTAATTTTCCTAATAGGCGAACAAAGCCTCTGGGAACCACAGATTTATACTCAAACCAAAAATCAAAAATATCTCCTAGTAAATAAATCGCTTCGGCTGTTGGACGGATATGCTCTAGCCAACGAACTAACTGCTGTTCACGCTCCCGACTAGTATACCGCACATCTATTCCAAGGTGGAAATCTGAGGCGAAATAGGTATATTTTCGCTGATTTTCTGCCATTTACATTTTCTGCATCACAGTCCCACAGTTATTGCAAGTACGTAACTCCTCAGAGGCCATGAAATTGTTGATCACTACGGGAAGTTGATTGACAATGTCCGTCATTTCAAAGCTATCCTCGTGTAATTTTTGATTACAAGATTCACAGAACCACATTAATTTATCTTTCTCTCCAGGATTGCGATATCGCTCTATTACAAGCCCAATCGTATTAGCAGGCCGTTGGGGAGAGTGGGGGATGTGTGGCGGTAAAAGGAACATGTCTCCTTCCCGGATATGAATGTCTTCTGGTTGTCCGTCAGGATTAATGATTTTCAAAGTAATATCACCTTCAATTTGATAAAATAATTCCTCTCCGTCTTCATAGTGATAATCTTTGCGGCCATTGGGCCCACCGACAACCATAACGATGTAGTCTTCGTTGTCTAGGTAGATTTGTTTATTGCCCACCGGAGGTTTAAGTAAATGCCGGTTTTCGTCTACCCATTTTTGAAGATTAAAAGGTTTTGCGAATGTCATAATGAATATGGTGTTTTGGTCAGCTTGGAAATAATGCTAATTTAGCGAAATTCTTGAGAGTAACGAGACTCAAATAACTTATTTTTGAGTTTTCCCAAATCTACTCCAACTTACTTTATTAATACAATTTATATGGACCTCAACTTATTAAATAAAAATGCCCTGGTTTGTGGAAGTAGCAAGGGCATTGGAAAGGCCACGGCCATTGAACTGGCTAAACTGGGAGCAAATGTAACGCTGGTTTCCAGAAATGCCAAGCTTTTAGATGAAGGCCTGAATTCATTAGATACGAGCCAGGGGCAAGACCACGACTTTTTAGTGGCTGACTTTTCTGATGTGGCTGACCTGAAAAAACGAGTTAAAACACTGGTAAGTAAAAAAACAATTCATATCCTGATCAACAATACAGGAGGACCTCCGGGAGGACCCATTCGGGAGGCAACAATTGAGGCTTTCTTGAATGCTTATAATCAGCACCTGATCGCCAATCATCTGTTAGTTCAAATTGTGTTAGATGGTATGAAAAAAGCGAATTACGGTCGTATAGTTAATATCATCTCCACTTCCGTTAAACAACCGATTGCAGGTTTAGGCGTTTCCAACACTACCCGGGGAGCGGTCGCCAGCTGGGCTAAAACTTTAGCTGGGGAAGTGGGTGAATATGGCATTACGGTCAACAATGTTCTTCCGGGATTCACAGCGACAGCACGGCTGACGGAAATTATTGAAAATAAAGCAAGTAAAACCGGACTTACCCCTGATGAGGTAGTCGCCCAAATGAAGGCCTCGGTACCTGCCAGGCGTTTTGCCGATGCTTCAGAAATTGGTGCGGTAGCAGCTTTCTTAGCTTCCCCCGCCGCCGCTTATGTCAATGGGACTAATGTTGTTGTTGATGGTGGTCGTACCGGTTGTTTGTGAAAATCAATCTTACTAACAGACCAACGAATTCAATAAACCTAGGGTAGGTATGGCGTTAAACAAAGATTTTGTCATTAATAAAAGAACGATTGCTCCCGGAGCTAAAGAAACAATCCGGTTGAACGTTGCTCGGCTGCCTTCTGGTACTGTGATCAGTATTCGTATTCACGTGTTTCGCAGCGCCAAATCAGGCCCTACCTTATTGGTATTAGGTGGTGTCCACGGTGATGAAATCAATGGAGTAGAAATTGTGCGGCGGGCGATCCAAAACGGTTATTTCGATCAACTTAAATATGGAAATGTCATAGCTATACCTTTATTGAATGTCTATGGATTTATAAATTTTTCTCGCGACGCTGCCGAAGGAAAAGATATAAATCGCGCTTTTCCTGGCAATACGCATGGCTCGCTTGCTTCTCGTGTCGCTCGTGTTATGACAAAAGAAATATTGCCACTTGTGGATTTCGGTGTTGATTATCATACCGGTGGCGGAAGTCGTTATAATTATCCACAGATACGAATCTCTGTAGGAGATCAGCAAGCTGAAAAATTGGCAACACAGTTTGCACCACCATTCCTGATTCGAAAACCTACTATACCTAAAACACTACGCAAAGTTTCTCAAAATATGGGGGTGCCTATGCTGGTGTTTGAAGGCGGAGAATCCTTGCGTTATGATGGTTTTTCAATTGATCACGGGCTAGCTGGCCTGCAGCGATTAATGCATGCCCAGGGTATGGTCGACTATTCTCCTCCTGTTATTCGTCCAA